>JAPOZO010000062.1 GCA_026706025.1 Candidatus Poribacteria bacterium | reverse complement strand
GTGTATCCAAGGGTTGGAATTGAAAGCCGCGACAACGCAGGTTGTCCCCTTGGAAGATTTACAGAAATATTATCAGTTGAAGAAAGGTATCTACACAATCGCGCTCACAATGGAGTTATCGGTCTACCGAGATTTTTTGAAAAAGAAACACCCGGAAGTTATAGAATTAGAAGCAGAGATTAAACGGATTGAGGATGTGACCGATGCACATGTCTCCGCCGCCGACAAGCGTTCCGCAGTTAACGATATCCAGCAGCAGATTGAGTTCCTTGAAAAGAAGGACAAAGACATTTATCTCCCTGTTGAGTCGCTGCTCGGTAAGGCAATGCTTACCTCCAACAGTATTACAGTAAATATAGAATAACAGAGCGTCCGAGCACATCCCTATGTCGTCTATCGTGCGGCATCGTCTGCGGAGGAATTTCGATAAAAATCATGAAACTTTTCATCTTACTGATGACCAGTTTGGTGTTCATGTTATCAAGCATTTTTCATGTCTGGGCACAAGCCCCGAAGCGCGCCAAAATTGTGTTTACCTCTACCCGAAATAGTAACGCTGAAATCTATGTGATGAACGCTGATGGAAGCCAACAAATAAGATTGACGCATCACCCTGGAGACGATTTCGATCCGACCTGGTCACCAACGGGGGAACACATCGCTTTTGTCTCAGAACGAGGACAGAACGGGGTTTTTGATATCTATCTCATGGATGCCGATGGGAAAAATATACGCCCTGCATTTGACGAGTTGGACTATAGAACCGCGCCCGCTTGGTCGCCCGATGGCAAAAGAATCGCCTACCATACATACTCACCTATACCAGATTGGGCAGTATACTTCAACACAATAGAGGGAGGAACAGCAGAGCGTGTTTCCAAAGCAGGAATATACCCTGGCGGTTTCCCCGATTGGTCACCTGATGGGACTGAGATCGCCTTCACCGGAGGCAGCCGGACAGAATGGCGCATTTGGATTATTAACCTACAAACCCACGAGAAAGAGATACTTCTTCCAAAGATTAAGGAAGGTAACATGCAGGATCCTGCTTGGTCTCCTGATGGAAAAAAACTTGCTTTTTATTGGTGGAAGCCAGATGAGCAAAAGTCTTATATCTACATCGTCAATCGCGATGGTAAAAATCTTGAGAAGATAGTTGAAAATGCATCCAGAATGGTTGCATGGTCACCCGATGGGAAAGAACTGCTTTATCGAAAAACTGTTGCGGGCCAAAAACTGTTTTTTAAAATAAACTTAGACACTGGCACCGAAACCTTGCTCGCCCGCTTCGGTCAAACAATACGCCATGGACAAAATATAGGTTGGGACTGGTTTGATCCAAAAGTCTTGCCTGTTTCCCCGCAGCCACAGTCACTTACCACTGTTTGGGGTGAAATGAAAATTAAAGACTAAATGGAGGCTATTATGAAACGTCCATATTTTTTCCTTTTGTTGTGTAGCATTGGTTTCACGCTGCTTTGCTTCAGCGTTTGCCGTGTCCCGGCACAAGCCCCAACACGCGCTAAAATTGTGTTCGCATCCACTCGGAACGGCAATCACGGCAACGCTGAAATCTATGTGATGAATGCCGATGGCAGCCAACAGATACGATTGACGCACCATCCCAGAGACGATACCGATCCGACTTGGTCACCAAACGGCAAGCACATCGCTTTTGTCTCAGATCGAGAACATAAAGGGCTTCCCGACATCTACCTCATGGATGCCGATGGGAAAAATATACGCCGAGCTTTTGATGACTTGGAGTATAGAACCGCACCCGCTTGGTCACCCGATGGAACACAAATCGCCTATCGTACGTATTCACCCGTGCCGGACTGGGCAGTATACACCAAGACACTCGGTGGCGGTGAGGCAGAACGAATCGCTGAATCAGGAACCGGATGGAGCGGCTTTCCTGCTTGGTCACCCGACGGAACCGAAATCGCTTTCGTTAGTGGTAAATCCCCCGAATGGCATATTCGGATTATTAACCTAAAAACGCGTGAGGAAGATACACTCCTTCCAAAGGTCCAAGGAGACAATATGCTCTATCCGGCTTGGTCCCCTGACGGGAGACAACTCGCCTTTTCTATATGGAGATGGAATGCGGAACCGGGTATCTACACCATCCAACGCGATGGTAAAGCATGTGAAGAGATTGTTAAAAACGCGTTCGGAACACTCGCATGGTCACCCGATGGGAAAAAACTTCTCTATCCAAAGACAATTGACGGCTCAGACCTGTTGTTTAAAATAGACCTTGACACTCGCACCGAGACACTGCTCGCTCGCGTGGGGCCAAGTAAACATCGTAATGGCAACATAGGTTGGGACTGGTTTGATCCCAACACTTTACCTGTTTCCCCACAACCCCAATTACTTACCACGGTCTGGGGTAAAATGAAAGTTCAAAATTAAACGGAATTAGTCAGATAGTACTTGCAGAAATCTTAATTCGCTTGACGAAAAAAGTCAAGTGTTGTATACTATACATATCAACCTTCAAAGTTTACGTCCCAAATAGAAAAGGTTTCAATGATTTCCTTATCTGGTATTTCATGCAGATTCATTAAATCGTGTAACTTTTTAATGTAGTATGGAACTTCCCAAAGTGCTGGTGTTTCTAACCAAGGTTCATTATTCCATTTATCTCCTGAACCCATGGAATACATAGAAGTGCCACTAACATATCCTCTATCCATTAATTCTTTGTATTCTCTACTAATAGCATGAAATGTCATACGCTGATCGTCAGATAATTTTTTTAATCTTTCATCTGTCATAGAATGATAACTTACTGTGTCGCTTTCGCTTCTATTTAAAACGATAAGCCTTATTATACATAATTGTCGCCAAGACAGAAAATCCATTGTTTCTAAATATGAAAAAGCAGTGTGTTCATCTATATCAGCGTTAGAACTAAACCGAATATTTACATAAAATTTTGTAATATATTCACTTTTCTTTCCTTGAGTATCAGTAATAATTTGTCTTACCATATCTTCTACAAATTTCACATTATTATCATTCTCAAAATACCAATCGGCTCTAAGTGTTTCACCGCATTGTCGTTTTTTATCGTTATATTCTTGCCCCAAGCTAAACGAATTAAAAACTCGTTCAATTACGTGGTCAGGTTGGTTTAATACAACATGTCTAAATATACGAAGAAGTGCTGTTTTAGCTACACTCTTACCTAATATTCCTCCTGTTTTTAGAATAGGCTCAAGAATGTCTATATTTTGACTAATTTCTATTTCATTCATGGTTATCAGTTCCTTTTTATTTCTACGGGATTAGACGTTTTGGACTTGCAGAAATTTTCGCATAAGTAGTTTTGGGCTTCAAACGTTTATTAGGATATATCATCTCGCCTTTTTATTTCTTCTTTAGAATTTTCAGGGAGTTGGTTATATAGAGACTCTGTCTCTTTAGGTTGAGTGATTAACACATGAGCAATTGTGTTGATTATGTGAAAAAGATGTTGAACATTGGTCTTATCTTCAAAAATGATCAGCCCCGCATGTATAGCATTGTTTCCTGTTATCCTTAGTATATCCAAGGACTGCTGAATCTGTGGTGAAAGTCCTTTTTTAACCATGTTTCCTATAGACTCGTTAAGAGTGCCTTTCCCCCCTAAATGTTGGATCAGTTTTTCGGCTGCTAATCTCAATAAAGCACAAGCTGCTATAGATGATTGATGAGCTATTGCAGCAGCTTGTTCATAAATCTCTGTTATGTCATCTGGTAAATCACTGTTGGGGTGCGGAGCTGCTCTTAATTGTGGATATATAATCTGATTTTTCACCCAAAAAGTTGTGCTATCACATGCTGAACAGATAGAAGCACTAATAGTTTCTTCTTGAATATAGAAAAGGCCTCCGTCTTCATCATAAAGTTCTTCTATCCAAGCATGATTCGTAAAGATATTACAATGAGGACAGTTAAATTTCTCTTTGTTGTGTTCTGGCTGCTGATATTGAGAAGATTTCGTAATAGGTTCTAAAACGGAGTTCATAATACCTCGTATAAATCTATCCAATAAGTAATTTCGGACGTAGTAAAGTTCGTTCTCACAGGAAATATTATAGCATTTCTATGCTTTGTTAACAAGA
>JAPOZO010000061.1 GCA_026706025.1 Candidatus Poribacteria bacterium | reverse complement strand
CCATAGAAGATGGAGATATTCGGGATTGCCAAAACGGAGCCAGTCCATATTTTTAATTTTTAGGTTTTCGTTTTTTAATTATTCGGTTTTCGCGCCGTTTTTTCCGAGGTCAAAAACGGGTTTCCGACGAAAATAACGCTGTTAGATATTATAATGGTTTATAGTAGAATCCGAAAATATGTTTACACTTCGCCGTAGTACCCTACATTACACCTTCGTAGGGACTGGGAATGTAATACAAGGAATGGAAATGTAATACAAGGAACGGATTTAGTCTAACCCCAGACTAAATCCAGTCTATTCCCAGACTAAATTCCCCAGTCCCTACGATCCCGCCCGCGTGTGCAAATAATTATGGGATTTACTATAATTGTGTGTTCTTGTTCGTCAACTTTTTGGTAAAGTCGAGACAAATTCATAAGGAAGGCTGCTACAAGACCTGAGTTTGATAGAACGTTTCACTTGTAGGGTAAACTGTTAGTTTGCACCGTATGTGCCACTTGTGCTACAACTCAGGGGTCAATGCCCATTAGAAAAGGATAGCGTTACGAACACGTTCAAAAATCTCAATCGCATAGTCCAGATGTGCTTTGGTTGAGATGTTGAAAGAGATACCGAAATTCTTGACTGTCACGTTCGGCAAGTTGGCTCTGCACTCAACGATGTGCAGCGGCGTAAAGTCGCCGTGGACATCTACTCTGAAATGGGTGGCTCTTCTTGAAGGGTACGTATCAAGCCACCAACATCCACCGATGGTCATCCGGAGTTTCGCGATACGCGGTCGCAGTGTTGCCCCGCATGTGTCAACATACGCTAAAAATTCGTTGGCGATTTGTAGGAGTTCCTCGTTCACCTGTAGCGTCTCAATAAACGACGCGAGCGTCATAAATTGCTGTGTGGTGCTGCCATAACTCCGTTCTTCTTCCTTGACGACTGTTCCACCTAAGACTGTCTCGGTAGCGACCAAAATTTCATCAGGCGCGTGATAAGAAAAATAGGATATATAAGTGAGATCGAGTCCCAATGCCCGCAGATATTCAGCAACCTCTAAAACACGCGTGTCCACGCCCTCCGAAATAAGCACTAATCGCTGCCGTTGGTTGAACGCCGATTTGCGGATATCACCGGGTTCATATCCAAAAAATTCGCTGTGCAGTGCAGTGAGTGTAGAGAACTCTTTTCCGTGCTGTAGGCACCATCGGTAAGCGAGCTGTTCTAATTCTATGAAAGAAAGTTGTGAAACCCCAGCAGCATACTCCAAAATTTGCGTGATCGCTGTCCTCGAAGGTTTTCCACGCTTAAGTTCAATAATCACGGAATTGCCCTGCCGGTCAAGTGCGAGTAGGTCAATTTTTTGCTTTGATGTACTCAGGGGGGGTTGCCTACTGATAACACAGAGAGGTTCACCAAGGATGAGTGTCGCATCCTTTTCAAGGAGGTCCTCAAAGTCGCGCTCTGCGCCAAAGCGCAGCGGTTCAAGTTTGCCAAATTTCCGGTCTTCCCAGCGGTAAACTTCCATAGTTTATACCTTAAAGATAAAAGTTCAGCCATCGGATGTGTTCACGATACACCTCAACCTCTGCCGTGATTCTCGCTTGATCCCAATTGTTTTTTTTACTTAAGAATTGTGCGATTTGGGGCGCAAGGTCAAGCCCTTGGCCCGGTGTCCAACCGATACGCGTACGTCGCCAGAGAAGGTCGGTCAGCGTGATCGCCATCTCGCCCCAATAGGCGTAAAGCAGTTCAGCTTTCGTGAAGGACAGAGACGGGGTTATCGGCTCAGCAAGTGTTGCATCGTCATTGATAAACTTAAGAATTGTCTGATATCCGTCTCCATAGCGTTTAATGAGGCGTTCCGTATCAATATTCGACTGCGAAGCATGATTCGCGTTTCCATTCGGTGTCTCCGCTGACACATTGGACAACGGAACGGTATCCGTTTTACAGCGGCGCGGGACATTCAGAAAAGTTGCCAGGTGGTCCACTGTCTCCTCTGCCATCTGGCGGTGTGTGGTAAGTTTGCCACCATAAAGATACATTACACCGCTCGGACTCTCTGTGATTAAGTGATCCCTTGACACAAAACCCGTCTTTGTGAATTCGCTTGAGGACCAGTTCGCCGCTATGAGTGGTCGGGTCCCGGCATAGGCAGCAATGATAGTATCATTATTGAGCGTCTTTTCTGGAAAGATTTGCTGCGTTTCTGAAAGTAGATACGCCGCTTCATCAGCTGATGGCCGCACCGATGATAAATCTTCCGCTGGAGTTGTTTCAGTGGTCCCCACGATAGAGGTATTGTGAGGACCGGGTAAAATAAAAATGCCGCGGGATTTGCCACCCTGTTGTCTTTCTGACTGTGTAGAGATTACTAAACCGTACGCTTCCGATGCATGTTCTCTTCCACACCGTGGTAAAACGATATGAGTGCCTTGCGCATTTTTCATTATCAGGCGCGGCATTCCGTCGTAACTTGGGTCCTTGCACCACACAGAGTCGCTCCAAGGCCCCGTCGCTGATACAATTTTTCGCGCGGAGATTTCAAAACGTTGTCGAGAGATAATATCTTCAGCAGTTATTCTGTATATCCGGTTTCCACTATCAGTCGTATCTGGTTGATTGACAAAATCGAGAAATCGGACATAGTTGGTTACAACAGCACCATGTCGATGGGCATCTTTGAGTGTTGCGAGGGTTAATCTCGCGTCGTCAGTAGTGCTGTCCCATATAACAACACAACCTTTTAGGGTATCCGTGGCAATGGGGCCGAGTAAGTGTTGAATCTTTTGAGGATCGCGAATCGTTTTCGATTTCTCTGTCTTGTCTATTTTAGAAAGGTAATTGTAGTAGTACGCAGCGGCTTGTATGCCTGCTAATGGGTACGGATCGCCTTTGTAGAAGAGAATAGCTAAAGGAAGCGGTTTGACAAGATTCGGGGCAATGCGCTGAAGGATCTCGCGTTCTTTACGCGACATTTTAACGAGTGCTCTATCGTGTTTAAGGTAGCGAAATCCACCGTGAACAAGCTGCGAGGTAGCACTGCTCGTTCCACTTGCAAAATCGCCCTGTTCAATTAATCCTGCTTTGATACCTCCATTAAGGGCAAGATCGCGGATTAAACCCGCGCCGACAATACCACCGCCAATAACCAAGACATCCAAAGGTTCAGTCTTGAGTATTTTAATATTATTTCCCCGAGTTCGGGCTGAAAATTCTGTTGACATTTTTGTTTACTTATCCAGCAGCTATCAAACGACTCTGTAAAGCGGCTTTACGAATAGCAGCCAAGATTCCCGAGGCAGCACCTGCTACCGGCTTCGTTAATAGCGGCAAAAATATAAGCTGCGAACAAGCTTTCTCAGTCACGGGAAAATCTGATGGGGTATATCCTTTAAACGTTCCACCCGCATCAACCGGGCAGAGAGAACCACGACCGTTCATGTAGATATCAAGTCCTTGCATAAAGAGCGGCAAAGTATGTAGGAGCGGATACGGATTGCTATTAGTGGGTAGACTCCCTGAAAAAAGCGGCACACCATCCCCAACAAGGAGTGGATAAGGATTATTATTTGCCAGAACACCCTCTTTTCGGAGTGCTTCCGCAAACAGTGGTGCAGGCAGTCCATTCATATCTTCTTTATAATAGTGAATAGGAAAACCGTAAAACCCTGCTGACTCAGTCCCTTCATGAGTCTCAATAGGAGAAACGCCCGGAATATCCTGTAATCCATCAGAGATTTCTTGTATATAAGCGCGACGGTTTGCATTGAGTTCATCAAGTTTTTTCAGTTGTACCGAAGCGATACCAATCGAGAGTGGATGGGCACGAAATTTAACGCCGAGTCCCATCGGTGGAAGATGGGTGTATTGGAGTGATTCGGCTGCTTCGCCTTTGACGTTAGGAGAACGATTAACTTGACCGAGCAGACATGCCCGCTCAAAAACTGATACATCGTTGGTCGCAAGCATACCGCCTTCGCCGCCGCTAATCGGTTTGTTGCCTTGCAAACTCCAAGCCCCTACCTGTCCGATGCTTCCGCACGGCAGACCTTTATAAGAGGCACCGTGTGCGTGCGAGCAATCCTCTATGACGGGTATACCTGTTTCATCACTAAGAGCCATGAGCGCATCCATATCGCAGACATTACCCCACAGATGCACTGCCACGATTGCCTTGGTTTGCGGCGTAATACGCTGCCGAACATCCTCTACGTCAATAAGTAATGTCCTCGGATCCACCTCGCAGAAAACGGGTGTTGCCATCAAGGTGAGTGCTGGCGTGATTGACCCCATCCATGTATAAGTCGGACAGATAACCTCATCACCAGGACCAACACCGAGTCCAAACATTGCGCTATGTAAAGCTGCCGTACCGTTGGTCAGACTCAAAGCAAATTCGGTTTGATGGCGTTCACACCAGATACTCTCAAATTCTTGAACAGTCGTAGAAGTACCGGAGAGTTCATTCCGAAGCGTCATCTCATAAACGACCTGTGCTTCTTCTTCAGTGATTTGCTGCCACTGGTCAAGTTTTGGATAGGGCGCGTCAGGTGTTATTTCAAAGACTGGCGTTCCACCCAAAATAGCAGGCAGATCTGTTGAGGGATTCTCATGATGAGATGATTCGCTTCTGTTTCTCTCCATAGTGCTCTCCTCGCTACCCTCTGAATAATCAGCGGTTTGTTTTAATCCGATGTCTGTGCTATACTAACAAGTATGTCGCAGATAATAACACCATACATAATAACATGTTCTAAAAACTTTTGTCAAGTTTAGCAGAGAGACTGAGAACTCTTGAACATCCGAAAATTGTTTGTCTCGCTGGTTGGAGATAGAACCTCCCAATCCAGAAAGTTTTTCCTAAGTTGTATACCGCCGCTGCTCGCTATCCTTGTTTTTTTTCTCTCGTGTGGGATCGTGGTCCATATCCGAGGGCAAGACGCATTGGAGTTCTATAAGATTATTTTTTTCAGCGGGTTCGCGAATTTTGATGAAGTCGGATATGTCCTATTCAACGCGACCCCTTTAGTTTTTACAGGACTCGCTGTTGCTATCGGCTATAGGAGTGGTCTGTTTAATATCGGTTGTGAGGGGCAACTCTACGTCGCCGCGTTCGCTGCGGCGTGGATAGGTATGCACTTAAACCTACCTGCTTTCCTACTGATTCCGCTCTGTATCGCGGCAGCGATGATTGCTGGTGCCGGGTGGGGGGCTGTCCCCGGTTTTTTAAAGGCGAGATATGGTGCCCATGAAGTTATCAATACAATTATGATGAACTTCATCGCTTTCGCCCTCATGAACTACCTCGTCACCTCAGTCTACCAAGAACCCGGACAGATGATTCCACAGACGCCACAAATTCATGAAACAGCGCGAATCCCACGATTGGCATTTTTAGTCCCATTCCTCCCGCAGAGTAACCCATTAAACGCGAGTTTCCTAATTGCCTGTGGGTCTGTTCTGCTCTGTTATATCTTCTTAACGTATACGCGTTGGGGATACGAACTCCGTTTGGTAGGAAACGCTCGCGATGTCGCCTCTTATGGCGGGATCAACCCGCGCACTGTGACTGTATGGGTAATGGCACTCAGTGGTGCAGTTGCCGGATTAGCCGGTGTTGCTGAGGTGATGGGATACCGTTATCGATATTTGGATAACTTTTCTTCGGGTTGGGGGTTCACTGGCATAGCGGTCGCGCTCTTAGGGAGAAATAATCCTTTTGGTATCTTGGCTGCAGCTGTCCTATTCGGATTATTGAACAAAGTTGCTTTGGACATCGACATTTTGCTGGGGATCCCGCGCGGTCTATTTCTCGCGGGCCAAGGTATGCTGATTATTTGGTTAGTTTGCATAGAAGGTATATCCAGGAAAAAGAATGATTCTTGAATTGATTCCAAGTACATTGCGAATGGCGACACCGTTGGGATTTGCTGCACTCGGCGGTATTTATTCCGAACGCTCTGGGGTCATTAACCTCGCCTTAGAAGGGATGATGCTGATTGGAGCTTTTGGTTACGTTGTTGGAACGCAGGGTTTTGGATCGACGTGGGTTGGATTGCTTATCGGTATAGGTTTTGGCGTGGCACTCTCTTTGGTACATGCTATCGCAACGGTTACATTTCACGCGGAGCAGGTTGTCACCGGAATAGGTATTAACATTTTGGCGTTAGGGATTACAGAATATCTTTTACCTGCTTCTAAACAGGTAGGTGGACTTCCGCACTGGCAGCTGCCACTTATTGGTTCATATAGTTTCATAGTCTATTTACTACCAGTATTGATGGTGGCAAGCCATATTCTTCTGTTTAAAACACCGTGGGGTTTGCGATTGCGGGCGGCAGGCGAATCGACGGAAGCACTTGCGGCACTGAGTCTAAGCCGCGCAAAATGGCAATATCTTGGGATACTGTTAAGTGGACTCTTAGCAGGAACGGGTGGATGTTTTCTGGCATCCGAAGTCCATTACTTCACAAAAGGGATGACGGCCGGACGGGGTTACCTTGCGCTTGCAGCCGTTATCTTCGGGAACTGGCGACCGTTAAGCGGTGTCTCGGCATGCTTCCTTTTTGGATTCGCCACTGCCTTAGAACTCGCAAACCGATGGAACATTCCGGGCCAACTGCTGCATAGTCTGCCCTATATTTTAACAATGGTCGTGCTCATCGGGTTTGTAGGGACATCGCGTCCGCCTGCAAGTTTGGGGAAGATGAAGTCGTAGGTTTTAAACTCCCTAAATTCCCTTTATCAGGAGACTTTAAGAGGAAATACCTAAGTCCTGATTATTCTATACGGGCAGTAGGTGAGCTTGAAGGACGTTTTACAGCGGATCCCACAATGCTTATTGTTCTTGGAGCTTTGCCCTGGTCGAACAGGTCTGTGATATATTCAGCGAGCAGCCTGTCTGTGATCTGTCGCCCCTGGAGCCATTCGTCAAACTTCTGCAACGCCCGCCTACGATTACGGATAATGTTCTCGACAAACGACTTCTCGACCAGCTTTGCCGTCGGCTCTGGTCTTAATTCCTATGTTGCCTGTGTTGAACGGATGATATTGGTTCGTCTTTCATGCCAATCCCCTCTGTTTTAGAGATTCAATGTATTTAACTACCAAAAAGGTCGTGTTCGCGCAAGTCTGGACCAATCTATTTGGAGGTCAAAGGACAATATCATCTCTACCCATCCTGTCGGTTTGAGCGTGTAACCGAGGGAACGGAGCGGATTTTCATATCTGCTTCCCACGGCTGTTTGCCATGGACGCGGTGCAGGAAAAGCCACCTGTAAAGATGTAATTACCTCCACCGGGTCTTCATCTGGAACCACCGGGTCCCGAATTAATCCGTGTGGAAGATGCTTTGAAGGCTCATCCCATTTCGCATAGCCAACGATGTTATATTCGCGACGCACAACACGGTACTGCTTCATATTAGACAGATGCACTTCTGGATGCTGGGGATTCCAAAAAACAGGAAAATTCTGACTTGCCCATTTGTTTTTGATCTGATGTAGAATATCGAAATCTTCAGCGGTCACCTTTGTCCATATAAGTCGAGAGGGATTTTGACGTGGTGAGGTTTGCGTTTCTAACTCTCTGGTAACCTCTTGATAGCCGATTTTCCGATATAATTGATAGGCTGCTTCTGTATCTGTATCAAGCAGAACCCCGCGATAATTTCTACTCTTATAGTACGCATTCAGTTCTTGCATCAGACGGGTTGCAATACCTTGACGACGCATGTCTGGATCAACGTATACAAGTGTCACGTATCCAAAATCTTGAGCCTTGTCCTCTAAAAAAAGTAAAGTCCATGTGCCAAATACATGTCCAACAACTCTGTCATTTGCAAAAGCCAACTGTACGCCTTCAGGTTCACACCATGAACTTTCAAACTTCTTTCGATAATAGTCTTCACTACATTGTTCAGTGGGTAACAACAGTTCCAAAACTGCGTCATCGTCGCCGGGTTGCCAATGTCTGTATGTAATTGTATTACGCATGTATTTTCCCTTATTTTTTGTAGGTGCACTTATGGAAAATTATCTATCAAATTTTACTATCATTGACATACTCACACAGTTGAATCAGTGGGTTCTTTATTTCTCGTAGGAACATTCCCGTGGTTTAAACATGGTCAACAGAGGTCTCTGTATACAAACCTAAAGGCAGCGCGAGACCCCTACTACACGGACACAGAGATGCTCGAGATACTTTACCTACACCGTTACGGTGGTATTGAAAACTACACTCGCAGGTATAGTTGTGTTTGTCGGTTCTTTCGGTGGTTCCATACTTCGGCGAATACGTCACAACATGGAGCATCAGCAATGGTGGAGGCTTCCCGCAAGAAGTCGTTTATGAAGATAAAAGCCTGTTCAAAGCCGCGGGGCCCCGTCTGGCATCAGACGTTATCAATGAAATCAAGGACGCGTTTGCGTAAATCTGTTGAATGTGTCATAATCGTAAACGGTAACATAAATCTCAGGAAATGTAAACTTATTTTCGGGACCTACTATAAAACCTGTTTTCGATGAAAAATAACCATTTATGAAACACCCTCATTTACATAACGCCAATTTGAAAAAAGTATTAGAAGCCAAAGCGGACGCAAAATTACACAAAGAAGCAGTATAGTCACCCAAAAAGAGGTAATTTTTAGTGAGCTAACCCCCTAAATCCGCCTTATCAGGGAACTTTAAGAGGAAATGCGTAAGTCCTATATATTATTCTGTTTCGCTGTCTTCATCCACAAGCCCATAGTAACTACCGTGGCGACTGTAGTAGCCGTAAGATTTGGCGTGTTTCGGATTGATCATATTACAAAGCACACCGATCCCCTTAGTAGGAAAGGCTTCTGTCAAATGCCGTATCCCTGTGAGAATGTCAAACCGTCGGGTTTTCGTGATGTCAAAGACGTAAACAATCGCATCAACAATGTTTGCCAAAATCATCGGATCGGCGACAGCACGGACAGGGGGTGAGTCAATTACAATAACATCATACTCGGTTTTTGCGAGTTCCAACCATTCCGTCATCATCTCTGAGTTGAGAAGTTCAATCGGATTCGGCGGTACAGTTCCGCTTGGGACTAAGAATAAATCAGGAATGCCGGTCTGCTTGACTGTCGCACGCAGGACATCATACCCGTTTTCTGAGTTTAGATGGATGAGGGCTTCACTTAATCCGGGTTTGCGTGGGTCAGTGTGAGGTACAGGCAATTCAGACGCAGTTGTATCAGACGCGCCCTCTACTTGAAGGAGTTGTTCTCTCGGAAAGGTATTGTGTTGCGAAGGTCTCCGCATATCGGCATCTATTAGCAAAACCCTATTGCCTCTCTGTGCAAGTGTAACGGCAAGATTCGATGAGATCGTACTTTTGCCCTCGCCGCGAGTCGCGCTTGTGACGAGAATCGTTTTCACAGAGGCACCCGGGTTCAGGAACGGCAGTTTAGTTTGTAGCACACGAAACGCCTCAGCAGTCCTTGAAGTGGGCGCGTCGTGAACCATCAGCGGAAGCCGATAGGAGCTCCGCCTTTTGATAGACGGGAGTACACCAAGGAAACTCGGAGATTCAGGGAGTGCATCCAATTGTCGGACAGCTTCCTCTAAGCGGAGATAGGTATCTTTAAAATAATTTTTGGCGACAGCGAACGTCACGCCGAGGAGCATGCCGACAAAAGCTCCCAAAACGAGATTCAATTTTAGCCGTGGTTTCAAGGGCTCTTCAGGGGCGCGTGCTTTGTCCATCACCTTGATACTCTCCGAGCGCGCTTGGGCAAAAATCTCTGCCTCTCGCATTTTCGTTTCTAAAGCAATGACCTGCGCGTTGTAAATCTCAACGTCTCGCTTGAGGCGATAGAATTCTAATTGGTCAGGAGACCATTCACGGAGTTCAGCAAAGTGTGCGTTAATTTGGGCAGTAACTTCATCCTTTTGCTTCTTAAAACTAATAGCGGCTGCCTCTGCCTCATTGACTTTTTCTGTGAGTACTTGGTGGAGCGGATTATAGGAAGATGTCGTACTTTTTATCTCTTTCTCCTCTTTAGCAAGACGTGCCTCCGTTTCTGCAATCTTCTTATCAATAGCAGTCACTTCAGGATGCGTTTCATCATACTTGCCAAGAAGCTCCGCCTTATCGATTTCGTATTGGTTTAAATTATCTTGGAGTTTGGAGTGTGACGGATTTCGTGCAATAGTTTCCGATATGAGTTCTTCTGATAGACCTTCCAATTCTTCACGATAGGTAGCGCGTCTCAATTCAGCACCCACCAATTGGTTGATCAATTCATTTTCCCTGACTTGGAGTGCGAGAATGATCTGTGCTTGCGTTCCACCTTCTGCATTTAAGGTAAGTTTCGGGTGCTTTTCCTGAAAGGCAAAGAGTTCTTTTTCGGCATTTGCGAGATTTTTTTGTGTTTGATTCAGCATCTCTTGGGGAAGAGGTTTCTGCCACCACTCCATTCTCTCAACCGTTTCGGCTTCAACGACGGTCTGAAATACAGCAGCGATCCTATTGGCCAGATGCTGTGCCCGTTCCGATACGCGCTGCTGCACAGCCCGTGCACCCCGCTGCTGCACAGTAATCGTAATCACTTTTCCATCCGGTGATTCTTCAACCTTTAACTGCTCGTCAATAAGGGTTTTGATGAAGAAATCTTCCCACTCGGTATCTGTGAGTTCTCCCTGCTCTGTAGCATCTTGATTGAGGGCAATATTTAACACATCTGCAAGCCAGACGGCAATCCGCCCGCGATGAACGGGCAGTGGGTCAAGAAGTCCCTCATCTCTGAGTTGACGTACTGCCGGTGTAATCACAAGGTCCCGGGACTGTAGCTGCGCGGCGAAAGCACTTACGGATGTCCCCCCAATTAACCCGGATATCGGTAACTGTGAGAGTAGAGAGGAAGCGGATTGACCATCTAAAACACGAATCGTGGTTTCGGATTGAAAAACCGGTGGCGTCAGATCCGTTATGAGAAACGCCACGAAAACGGAAAGTAAAAAAATGAGAAGGACACTCCACTTATTCCGAAAGAGTATCCAAAAATAGTCTAACAATCGAATTTCTCTAACTTCTTCAAGGTGCCTATCAACTGTCTCTGGCATCTGTAACCTCGTTCTATTTCCTTACTGCCTTAATAGGTGTATCTCCCAGGTGTATATCCGCAATTAGTTGTATCTGATGAGGACGGTGACAAGTAGGTTCACAAACGATGTTGCGAAGGTAATCACCCGCCAATCTAAACGCGTCCGTTCACGGACACGGAGTTGATCTTTCGGGTTCAAATAAACTTCTGAGTGGACCTGATCGAAATCCAATTCTGTCTCTGTTCCATCAGCACGCGTCAGGAGACATTTTTTCGGATTTGCCCTTTCCTCGTTGAAACCGCCTGCCATCGCAATGGCTTGTCCCAAAAGAACAGGTTCGGTAATCACGTATTGTCCCGGCTTTTCGACTGCACCTGTAACGCTTATTTTTGCTTCCGCCAACGGCACATACAATGTATCGCCTGGTCCTAACATAGCATCAACCTCTTCCGCAGCGAGATTGACTACAGTCCGTTCTTCGCTCGTGATAATTTCCGATTTGTGCAAATCCGCGAAATCTGTTCTCGACCCACCGGCAAGTTTCAACGCTTGTGTCGCTGGCACTTGCGGTTCGGTTATCGGATAAGCACCGGGGGCAACAACCGCGCCTATAACACGCACGGGTCGCTGTTGAAAAACAGAAGGAACGAATATAGTATCATAATTTTTCAAGAGAACATCGGGGCCCCCCGTGTTGATGAGATCAATATAATCAATTCTTTTGAACAATTGTCCATCGCGCCAGATAGAAATATCCGTGAGATCCGCACGTTCATAGTTGATGGAGGCGGAGGCAAGTGCTTGAAGAAGATAAACCTGTCCAATTTCAAAAACGTGTAAATTGCCACGCGCTCGCGGTTCAATCGCACCGAATACAAGAATCGTTCGTTTCGGTTGCATGAGCGTTACAAACACACGGGCTGTCGGGAGGTGTTTTGAAAAAGCGGACTGCATCTTTGACTGCAGTTCAGAAACCGTGAGACCGGTGACCTTGATGAGTCCGATAAGCGGATAAGAGACATAGCCATCTTGTTGAACCGGCACTGGAATGCGATCTTTGCTATATTCAGGATATCCATCAACAGTGACAACAAAACTATCGCCCACTTCCAACTTATATGTAGACAATTCCGGTGCCTTTGCGACTTTCAAGGGAACTTCCGCACCAACCGGCGGATTTTCGGCAGCAGTGTCTGCGGCGAAAGTGAGGACAGAAAAACTGAGGTATACCAAAGTGAGTAGAGATATTAGAGATATTTTAATGGGAAGTTTTGGATTACAGCGTATGCCTTTAAAGAATTGTCGGCGTGGAGAAAATATGTTCATGAAAAATCACTATTAACCTTTTCAGAAGATTTGGTTTCTTTGTTGATTTCCAACCTTGAGTTCTTCGGCATTTCTTCAGATTGCTGAAATATTTTAACAGATATTTGCCAATAACGCAAGTGAAAACCACTTTCATCTGTCGGGTACCGTTCGGGACTCGACCGAGTATCTGCTTGTAAACCGATTGCAGCCGTAGCGGATTTTACGGATCCGGCGTTGCATAGTCATACCATTCAAGAATGCGCCATTCCCCATTTTCACGAAGTTCCAAAATAAAAACCATACGTCCTGAAGGATTGGATTGACCCTCATGTGCTAAGCCAAGTCTGAGATCGTAATCGTAGTCAGCCATAGCAAGGGTGTCGCTCAAGAATTCGATATCTCCATTCTTATAGAGGTTCAGTTCGATATTCTGAGTTACATCGAACATTTTCAACGTCCCTTCGCGCTCCTGTTGCCCACCGCGAAATATCATATCATCATCTGGATTATCGGGGGTGCCCATGTCACTGGCATAAAAGAAGTTGTCTTCCCATATCGCGGACATATATCCTTGAATATCGTAAGCTTCGAGACTATTCCTCCACTGATCATGGATAACGGATTTGATTGCAGATATCTCTAAATCGTAATCAATTTCATCATCTTCAGCATTGAGATCCAGTTGTTCTGTTTCCGCAACAGGATCCTCAGCTTCCTGCTCAAGGACTGAAGAAAGCCATGCTTGAAATTCCCTAATTTCAGCATCGCCGCTCTGAGCCGTAGGCACCTTTTCTGGTACAGGTAGCGTTCCTATCTCAGGAGGTTTGATGTTTGCATCGTCTTGGTGTGTTTTCGTTCCTGTTTCAGAAGTGTGCGCAACAAACGGAGGCATAGTGATTTGTCTGTCCTCTGGTTTAACGACTTTGATTACCAGTCGCGCCTCTTCTATATCAGGCGATTGGGGCTTTAGCACTTGAAATCCAATGAATCCGACCGCAAGGACACCAACGATACCGATGATTATTTTAACGTTCGTTTTCACTGCCATAACACCTCCTTAGAGGACACGTTGGACTTCACTCGTGTTTTGACGATTTCAAGTTCCTGGAGGTTTGAAAGTCGTCTGCTCTGTGCAATTCTCAGTAAATTTCGGTTCAACCGAATCTACATGCTTAAGCCGGACCCACGTTATATTAGGTTCGTTGTAAATCGTTTTGTTTCCCTTCAAAAAATAATGGTTGTTGCTTTAACCTATGGATTTATGCTAATATAGTGTTGTGAACTTAAAAACTATTTTTGCACAACTCCAAGGCAAACGGGTAATGATTATCGGTGATATCATCGTGGACGCGTATATCTGGGGGGATGTAAACCGAATTTCGCCTGAAGCCCCTGTACCCGTATTTGAAATCGAGGCAGAAAAGACCGGATGCGGAGGCGCGGCAAATGTCGCACAGAATGTCGTCAGCTTGGGTGGCGACGCGATCCTGGTCGGGGTCATCGGGAAGGATACGGAAGGCGAAAAGTTAGTCCAGATGCTAACCGAAATGAATCTTGCCACCACTGGGATCAGTATAGATTCCGGGCGACCCACAAGCACCAAAACACGTGTGATTGCACGTGCTGATACCACCACTTTTGCCGGACACGAGCGTGATTCAGGACATCATCTACTCCGCATTGATAGAGAATCCAAACAGGAAGTCTCTATAGGTATGCAGGAGCATCTATTGAACAGTGTGGTTTCTCAGCTGCCAGCGAGTGATGCGATCATCTTTGCTGATTACGACAAAGGCGTGATCAACGCGCAACTCATTAGGGATGTCATGAAACATGCCCGGCCTTACGATATACCGATTATTGTCGATCCGAAACGAGATAACTTCTGGCATTATAAAGGCGTAACCGCTGTTACGCCAAATCACAAAGAGGCTGGATCCGCAGTGAACGCTGCGGTCACGGATATCGAGCAGCTTCTCAGGGTCGGTGAAGAAATTATAAACCAGTTATCACTCAAAGCATTGTTAATCACACGCGAGGCGAAAGGCATGTCGCTGTTTGAACGTAAGTCTGATGGCAGCCTGCGAGTAGAACACCTACCATCGCGCTCAAGCATTGTAACAGATGTGACAGGTGCGGGTGACACTGCCGTTGCAGTTTTCACACTTGCCCTGGCTGCAAACGCCGATTTTCACAGTGCCGCGGTATTGTCGAGCCTCGCTGGTGGGATTGCCGTTGAAAAAATGGGGTGTGCGACCGTTACGCCAAAGGAGCTGCTGAACGCTATAGGAACAGAACGTCTATCTCAGGAATGCACGGAGGCTTCGCAATGAAAACAGTCTTCCTGGATCGAGATGGCGTTATCAACCGAAATCCACCGAACATGGGCTATGTCCGAAGATGGTCAGAATTCTCTTTCATTCCAAACTCACGGAAAGCGATTCGAGAACTGACGCAAAGTGGTTATCGTATCATTGTCGTAACCAATCAAGCAGGGATTGGGAGAGGACTGTTCTCGGAAGAGGATTTGAAGGATATCCACTCCCGAATGGTTTCCAAAATTGCGGAAACAGGGGGTAGAATTGATGCGGTTTATTACTGTCCACACCATCCCAAGGCAGGATGCGAGTGTCGAAAGCCAAAACCCGGTATGTTAATACGCGCAGTACGTGAGCATAATATTGAACTATCAAGTGCATATCTAATTGGCGATTCAACAACAGATATTCAGGCGGGACGGTGTGTTGGAACCAAAACATTGCTCGTTTTAACGGGACTTGGACAGGAGAGTTATTACCACTACATTAATACCAAACCTTGTAGGTGGGTTGATAAAAACCGACACCGCCCCGGAAAAATTTTCGCTGACCTCTATACAGCGACGCGCTGGCTACTAAAAAATGATACTTGAAAAAATAGAAACCCGGACTGCTCACGCGGGTGTCATCGGGCTTGGCTATGTTGGGCTACCCCTTATGGTTGCGATTGCGAGTGCGGGCTTCCGAGTTACAGGTATTGATATTTGTACGGAAAAAATTGAACGGTTGAAGCAGGGTATATCAGATGTACCCGATGTCGCCAATACAGCCCTCGCGCCCTTGATTACGTCTCGACAGATTCAGGTAACGACAGACTTCAGTGCGCTTCAGGAATTGGACACAGTCAACATCTGCGTACCGACGCCTCTACGTGAAAACCGGACACCTGATATGCAGTTTATTCTTGCTGCAGTGGAACAGGTCGCTCAGTATCTCCATTCTGAACAGTTGATTGTCCTTGAGAGTACCACCTACCCCGGCACAACCGAAGAATTTGTGCTACCAATGCTCACCACCCATTTCAACAAGAACGCATCCACTCAAACCCCAGAAGTAGGGCGCGATTTCTATCTCGCTTTCTCCCCAGAACGCATTGAGCCTGGAAACAGTACCTACTACATGACAAATACCCCTAAGATTATCGGAGGGGTTACACAGTGCTGTACGCAAGTTGCCCAAACTTTTTATTCCCAATTTATCAATAAAACACATACGGTCTCTTCATCTCGGACAGCTGAGATGGTGAAGTTGCTGGAAAACACGTTTCGGAGCGTCAATATCGGGTTAATCAACGAGGTCGCCCTGATTTGCGACCGGATGGATTTGGATGTATGGGAGATCGTTGATGCCGCTGCTACGAAACCGTTCGGATTTATGCCTTTCTATCCAGGTCCCGGACTCGGGGGGCACTGTATCCCCGTCGATCCGCATTACCTTTCTTGGAAGGCACAGAAGTATCAATATCATGCTCGGTTCATTGAACTTGCCAGCGAAATCAACAGCGAAATGCCGAAATACGTGGTAGAGAAAATAAGCCACGCCTTGAATCTCCAGCGTAAACCGCTTAATGGATCAAAACTATTAATTTTAGGGGTTGCCTATAAAAAGGACATCGGCGATACACGTGAATCGCCTGCGCTTGAGGTAATTCGTTTAATTCTTGACAAAAAAGCAGAATTTGTATATCATGACCCGTATGTAGAAAATCTGTCTCTCAATAGCAGAGAAACCTATCATTCAGAACCCCTGACAGCCAATTTGGTTCAAAGTGCCGATTGCGTTGTAATTCTGACAGATCACGGTGCTATAGACTACAATTGGCTCGTTGAACATGCCCAATTAATTGTTGATACGCGCAACGCGACACACGGCGTGCAGAAGGGACAGGAGAAAATTATTAAAATTTAATTCTTATCATATTCTTCGGAGCATAATAATGTCATACCGAAATTTAAAATTGCAGATACATCGGGACCAGCTCACTTGGTTTCTGGACTTGCTTTTAGACGAAAGAGAGATTTTCCAGCTGAGTGCCTCTACTGGCATCGTTCCTGATGTGGATAAGCTCTATGCCTTATCAAGGCGAGAATTATTGGTAAATCTAACCGATGCGTTTTTGGGTGTAGTTGGCAGCCCGGAACCTACTGTTGAAAATAGTGACGCTCACACCCCGAAACCTGGAATAAACAACGGGGATGTCTCAATCGAAGCATTAGCCAGCCAGTTCCTCAGCGAGAAGGCGCAAGCCGCAATTTCACGAATTGGCTATATGGAAGTATCCGAAATCGAAACGTTTTTCAAAACGTCTGATGTTCTCATTGAAGCAGGCGACTTCGGCGAAGTCGTCTGGGCACTCCTCACTGATCAGCGTACTGCAGTCGTCGAACACGGTTATAAACTTCTTAATACAACCTACGAATCTATAAACGTAGCATACACAAACGGGTACGAACCGCCCATAAGTAACGAGCAGCTGGAAGAAATTAGGGTTGAGGCTGCCGACAATTTAGAAGCCGAAGATCAACAATCGGGACGTCCGGTCCAAGAAATTGAGCAACTTGAACAACAATTAGCAGGCGCAAAAGCGGACTACCTCTCGCTTGAAAAGAAACACAGCCGGTTGGACCAACAGCGTGCTTTTCTCTTAGAGGAAAATAAAGGGCTGAAAACCAAAACGGAAACCCAACACGAAAATGAGAAACGCTTGAAAGAACTTGAACAAGAAAATAGTGTCCTCCGTGAACGGGTCACGCGATATACGGAAGACACTGCGGCGTTACAACAACTCGCTAATGAACGCGAAGTCCTTCTCGCAGAAAAAGAACGGTTGGCAGACCAGTTGAGAGAATATGAACAGATTAAGTCAGCCAAAGAAACCTTCACCACTGACCTCAAATTAGTTGAGGAGGCGATTTACAGAGGGCACCAAGGGCTTGAAGATTTTCAGACGAGTTTAGACAGCCATTTCGATACCTTGGAAAGTTGCCATCAAGCCGCGCGTGGTGCCCTAAACCAGATTCGCCAAACGCTAACTTATCTGGACACCCAACAGATCAACGATGGAGACGCTCACTACGGTATAACACCAGAACAACCGCGCGTCGGCGTTTTTGTGGACGTCCAAAATATGTTTTACGCTGCCAAAGACCGATTTGGAAGGAGAGTCGATTACATCAAACTTCTCGATCTGATCGTCGGACCGCGGTACTTGATGGTAGCGTACGCTTATGTCGTCCAGATCCCAGAAATCAATCAATCCAGTTTCCTGTCACTCCTTGAACACAACGGCTACACGATTAAGAGTAAGGATTTACGCTTGCGCGGAGACGGGTCTGCAAAGGGGGACTGGGATGTCGGAATTGCTGTGGATGTCGTCTCAATGCTCGGTTCATTGGATGTCGTCATTTTGGCAAGTGGAGACGGTGATTTCTGTCCGCTCGCCGAACTCATCAAACAACAAAATAAACGGGTGGAGGTCGTCGCTTTTGAACACAATACCTCCATGGATTTACAACAAATCGCAGACCAGTTCTTCCCCATAGGGGACGAACTACTTATTTCCTAAAGCATTGCAGCGAGCATAAGCTCGCGCCTACATGATGAACTACCTTCTTCAGCGTATACGGGATGCTGGTGGTAAAGTTGGAATGCGCGTGCGGCGTTCCAATGTCATTTTAACCGACGGTCCTTCTCTGCAATCCCGGATATGCCTCGCGCTCACAATCCTTTCTGTGCTTATTGTAATAGACGTATCAAGGGCAGAATGGTCATCTTCAGCGACACAAAACCTTCCATTATGCACAGCAGAAAATGAACAACGCTTTCCTGTTCTCATTGCTGATGGGCAAGGCGGTGCTATCGTCGCGTGGAGCGATGCAAGACACGCGAATCGCGATATCTTCGCACAGCGCGTCAGTGCAACAGGCGATATGCACTGGAACGAGAACGGGATCCCGATCTGCGATCTACCTTCATCGCAAAGCTGGCCCCTGATTGCCAGCGACACGATGGGCGGCGCGATCCTCGTTTGGGGAGATACGCGGCACGGTAATCAAGATAGTTATGCCCAACGCATCGATGCAAACGGTAATAAACTATGGCACGCCGAGGGTGTTCCTGTTTGTACACATCCAACGTTGCAAGACGATTTGAACGCTATTGCAGATGAAAAAGGCGGCGTTATTGTCGTATGGGAGGATTGGCGAAACGGAAACCAAGATATCTATGCCCAGAGGATTGATAGTACGGGGAAACCCTTATGGGAAGCGAATGGTGTGCCAGTCTATAGTGGCGATGGCGACCAGTATGATCCGGTTCTGATCGCAGATGGAGAGGGCGGTGCTATCTTCGCATGGTGGGACATCAGCACGCCCGATTGGAATATTTTCGCGCAACGCCTGTCTGCTGAAGGGAAACCTCTTTGGAATCCGGTTGATAGTGCAGAAGGCACTCCCATTCCAGTCTGTGTCGCGACAGGTAACCAAGGCGCGCCGGTTGCGGTGAGCGATGAAAAAGGCGGTGTATTCTTCGTTTGGTCAGATTACCGGAACGATCCGAACTTTTATACGAGTGCGCAGTTATATGCTCAGCACATAACTGCCAAAGGAGATGCTTTGTGGGAAAAGGACGGCATCCCTGTCTGCGAACTGCGGGTCAATCAGCAACAACCTGACTGTATCCCCGATGGCAGCGGTGGTTTTATCGTGGCGTGGTGGGATGAACGAGACGTTTTCGCGGATATCTATGCACAACGTATTAACGCAAACGGTAATGCGTTGTGGCACGACGAAAATTCACAGTTCCAAAAGGATGGCACCCCTGTTTGTACCGAGGCAGGCGTTCAACGTCTGCCACAACTCGTTCCTACGGACGAAGCCGGAGCGATTGTCTATTGGCTCGATTATCGAGAAGATTTCGGGGATTCAACCGAGGATGCGATCTACGCACAACGGCTTGATGCTGATGGGAAGCCTCTGTGGGAAATTAACGGTATTCCTGTCTGTAGTGCACCGAAAGCACAAATTACGCCGAAAGCCATCGCTGCAAGTCTTAATGCTGCAATTGTCGTCTGGGGTGATGCCCGCGGTTCAGATGAAGACATCTACATCGAACGCATTCCATAAAAAGAGCAGTCAGTAGCAGAGAAATCTAATGGACTCAGAACCCTCATATTGAAAGTTGACCGTTTCAATGGCTGATAGCCAATACCAAGAGGAAACTTTATGCAAACTAAGCGCACACAACGTGCCCCCGCAAAACGGGCAATCATCGTCGGCATGGATGGGGCAAGTATGGAACTGGTTAAGAATATGATTGACTGGGGACATGCCCCGAACATGGCGAAGCTGCTCCAGACAGGAGTTTACCGTCCCATGATCGGCGTATTCCCGACATTGACACCCCCCGGATGGACAGCACTCTCGACAGGTTCATGGCCCGGTACACATCAGGTGATGGACTTTAATATTCGGGCCGTCGGGAAACAACTTGACGAAACAGTGTGGGGTATCAACACTGGGTTGTGCCAATCCGAATACTTATGGAATCTCGTAGAACGTGCGGGCGGAAAACCGATTTTAGTGAAATGGGAAATGTCTTGGCCCCCTACTGTTAAAACTGGTATCCAAGTGGAAGGAACAGGCCCTGGCGTCTCCAACCATCATCAGATTGCAGGGTATCATCTCTTTGTGGCAGGAAAATGGGCACCGCGTCCTATTGGCGGACAGCGCGACCCAGAGACACTCGATCCGAGTGCATTACAGAAAGTTCGACATATTGATCCTGTTACTATTGACCCCGTTGATAATGAAGAATGGAGTGCCTTGCCGGATTCTGCTGAACCGGTGCAAGCAGTCGAACTCACTATCCGACCTTTGGCGCGCGGTAGAGAAGATGTGATGCCATCGGTCTATTCCCAAGGCGAAGCATCTGACGAAACACGGGTTCCAAAACCGTTTTATGGGCTGATTTACGCTTCTGGTAATGACGGTTATGATCGGATACGAATCTGCCGAAGTCGTTCTGGGGACGATGCTGTTGCCGATCTCGGTGTCGGCGAATGGAGCGACTGGTGGTTAGATAGTTTTGAAATTGACGGTAACAAGGCAGAGGGTTACGTCCGAATGAAACTTGTGACGCTCACATCGACAGCTGATGCTTTTGAACTCTTTGTGCCACAAATCTGGCCGAGAGTCGGATATACCGTCCCCGATACAGTCGCCACCACGATTGATACGGAAATCGGTTCGTTCCTGCAAAACCCGGCTCGCGACGCACTCGGCCAAATGGACGACGACACCTATTTTGAAGTCTTGGATTACCACCACCAACGTCTTGCGGATGTCGCGACGCATCTCGCAGCAAACAACGATTGGGATGTCCTGATGGTGGAGAGCCACGCGCCGGACTACGCCAGCCATTTCTTCCTCAGTCAAGCGGATGAAATTAGCGGCGCACCACCGGAAACAATCCATCGGTGCCGTGAGGGGTTACGACGCACTTATGAATCTGTTGATCGGATGATTGGACGTGTCGTAGAATGTGCCGATGACGATACAGTTGTCCTCGTCTGTGCCGACCACGGCGGGACCCCGAACCAATTCCGTGCCGTGGATATTGAATCGGTCTTGGAAGAGACAGGGTTTATTGTCAAAGATACAAACGGTGAGATAGATTGGACAAAAACACGGGCTGTCAACGTCGGTTTGGTGCATATCTTCATCAACTTAGCCGGACGTGAACCCGGTGGCATCGTCGCTCCCGAGGCCTATGAAGCAACACAACGCGAACTTATCGCAGCATTGCATACTTACAAAGATGAGAAAACCGGACGGCATCCGTTCACTTTAGCCGTCACGCGTGCAGATGCTGAGATGTTTAACCTACAGGGAGAATTAGTCGGTGATGTGGTCTATGCGCTGCGTCCTGAATTTGATGGCGCGCACGGTAAGCAGTTGCCTTCAGTGAGTTTCGGTATCGGCGGACAGCACTCTACATTTATTTTATCGGGGGCTGGGGTTCGGCAAGGCATTGCATTGGAGCGGCAGGTTCGCGTCGTAGATGTCGCACCGACGCTCTGCTATCTGCTTGGAATTCCGATGCCTGATAAGGTAGAGGGTGGTGTCGTTTACGAGGCGTTAGAAGATCCGAATTGGCATCTGACAGCACTCACAGATTTAGAGTAGTCTTGACTTACGCATTCTACCTTAAAGTCCCCATGATAAGGGGATTTAGGGGTTTATTTGCGTAAATGCTGATTAAATCTTGTCGGATATTTTATACTTCAGCATAAAACGGAGGTGGCGCACTGCATCCCTTACAGCGTTGAGTTTTGACTCACCAGCACGTGGATAGTAGGTGATAGGAATTTCAAGGATGTTCAGATTCACGGCTAATGCCTTAACAACCATTTCAGACGCGAATTCCATACCTGTTGTTTTCAATACCATGCGTTTGTATGCCTCCGCAGTGAATGACCGCATCCCGCAGTGCGAATCGGAGATGGCGGTGCCGAAAAGCCAACGCAGAATGCCGGATAGGATAGGGTTACCGATATAACGACGCGCCCAAGGCATTGCTCCCGGCATGATATCGCCTTTGAACCGATTTCCTATGACCAAATCATACCCTTCGCGTAAAGGCGTAATGAACCGTTTCAGGTCTGTGAAGTCGTAAGTATCGTCGGAGTCCCCCATGACGATAAACTGACCCCGTGCCGCAGCAAAGCCGGCCTGATAGGCGGCACCATAGCCGCGGATGGGTTGATGCACGACGTGGGCCCCGAGGTGTTCCGCAATTCCAATAGAATCGTCAGTGGAACCGTTATCCGCAACAACTACCTCACCTGAAACTCCGAGAGCCTCCAAGGTTCGTTGTGCTTTTCTAATGCACGCACCGAGTGTTTCCTGTTCGTTGAGACACGGCATGACAACGGAGACTTCTATTGGTTCATTTTTCATCGCTCGCCTCCGGTTCGGTTGCGAGATATTTGTCATCTGTCTTGATATCGGGTGGATAGTGGATCGCCCAGACTTTGACGTTTGCGGCAGCAAAGTTTTTTTCGGGAAAGAGTGGTACGAACGCACTGCTCAGGTCCCCGTTTAGAAACGTCTTTTTTGGGTCTTTTCGGCTCAGCAAGAGATGTGTGACGTTGTGGGTTCTTAGGAAGGTTAAGACCTCACGTTCAGATTTGGCAAAGTGGACATGCTGGTTATAGAGATGAATCCAGTGTGGTAGATAATGATCTTGATCGGTAATAGTTTTGACCCCTGCGATGACATTGAGTTGACTACCATAATCCCAGTGAGAAGCAACGACGACGTTGTATGGATCCTCAACTTGTTTGAGGAGGAATATCTTCATCCATAGAAATGCAGCGTTGACCTGGCTGTACCCAGGGATTGCGTTGCGCATCTTTGTGGCAGCATGAAGTGAGCGGTGTGCGTGTCCACCAATAGGCGACCAGAACAAAAGGAGAACAAGCATAACGGAGGCAAAGCCTGTTTTTAGGTGGGCATGTTGAAAAACCTTCCGAAATTTATCCGTTGTGTAACCAGAATTCCTTAGTTTGTGACTCAATATGTTTGATAGGAAATGCAGGAACGATGCCGTAAAGAACACAAGAGGCACGCCAATAAAGAAGTCATGGCGTTTACCGCCGCGTGAAAGCCCCACCCACAAGAGAAACCATGCAAGCAGAACGAGCGTTACAAACTCATTTCTCACAGCCTCTTTTCGCAAACACCCGATACCGAGAGATAAGACTGTTAAGCCCAATAAAATAAAAAAGAGCATGTTGCATCTGTCTTCGCCTATCCATCCGTTTATCTGAGTGCGAAAGAAAGTTGTGAGAGTGAAGAAAAAAAGTGAGAGAGCGAGAGGAAGTCCTTTCCATTTCCAGAGGCGGATACTGATAGTTATCAATCCAATGCTTCCGAAAACAAACACTGATCCGTATTGATCCTTCCAATATCCAAAATCCGGATCAGCTAACTCCCCAATAGACTGCATTAACGCGCTTTCGTGAAACGTGAAGGCAGTTGTCTGAAAGGTGTCGGCTTGAAGAAAAATGTAGCAGAGTCCGCTTGCAATAGCAAGCAGCGTTAAACCCCATGCTAGTTTTCGGGCATGGGGTCTTAGGTGTCGCGAGAAACGAAAGAGCAGATATCTCAGCCCACGTATCGCGAAAATCACAAGGGGTGGGAGAAGCATCAATGCTGTTATATGCGTTGAAAACCCGTACCCGCTCCGATAGGCCGGACTTATTAGATAAAGCCACGGGGCGAACATGAGTATCCAGAGAAGGTACTCTTTTAGGTGTTGTTCTTTGTCTGTAGTACAGAACCTCCAGAGTTCTGCTGTGAGTATTATTAGGGGGAAGAAACCAAAACCTTCCCAACTCATGCCTCCGAGGAAAACAATGAATCCTGCCAATGTAGTTGCGAGGTACCTATGCCATCCGGGTTCCATCTGTTCTTTCCACAAGTAACTTGTGACAGCAAGCGTCCCTATCATCCAACACCATGCATCCCTATCGCCAAATCCAGCAGCACTACGCTCTATGCTGCCGGGTAGCGTTGCCAGAAGTATGCCGACAACGGATGCGAAGAGGGTTCCATAGACCCTTTTCAAGAAGATAAACAGGAACCCAAGCCCCAGTGTAAAGCTGACAGGGGGCGCGTAGATTTGGATGTAGTAAGGCGTGAGTTTGGGAACCCCCCCCCGACCAATCTGTGTATGTAAGCAATAGCGTAGGAATAAAGGGAGAGAAGTTGTTGGTTGTCTCTGCCGAAGGGTAGCCAGCGATGCATATCCTTTGGCGGGAGTACCCTTCGCTTGAGGATTTCTGAAACCTGCGATGCATAGAGAAAGGCATCGTTTTCGGTGAACTGTCCTGGCGGAATGTTTTCTACGCCTTGGATGCGGATCCAGAAGGTGAGGAACAAAATACAGCCTAAAACCAGGTACGTGCCGATGGATTTCCAAAGTCTTTTAAATTGCAGAGCCATCTCACAATCCCCTATTCAACGATGACCTCAGCACCTGTCATCTCTCGCAAGATATCTGCTGCTTCTTCTGGTGTCATGTTTCCACTGCGTATTTCCTCTTCAATTATCGGCTTTACGGCATGGATAATCGAAATTAGGCTAAAATCCGATCTGAGTTTGTCTAGCGATTCACGGATGTGAGCTGTCTGCTCGGCATTTTGATTAAACAAATCAATTCCGAGTTCCGCGAATTCGGTAATATTCTTTTCGGGTGACAAATCAAGGAATGCTTGTGCATCTCCCTTACCGTTTAAATCATTTAATGCTTCAGAGATAGCATAAGCTTTTTCCCATAGGGTAAGGAACCGCGGGATTCTTTCGTCATCTTTGAAGTGCGCGATAAGAGCTTCTTCAAGTTGGGTGTACATCTCGTCTAAATCCGTAAACTCAAAAGAAAACGCTTGCTCGATAATCTGGTGAATCTCCTCCAGAGACAGAGACCTTTCTTCTATAGTTTCGTATTGGATTTTGGCTTCAGATTCTGGTGTAGATCCGTTGATTCCCACATTTGGAGGGACTGCCTGCTCCGTTTCATTGCTGTTGGGAATACCAGTGTCTGTGGCTTGCGATGTTTCTTTTGAAGGTAAAGGCATTGGCGTTTTATTTTTTTCAGCGACATTTTCTTTACCGACGTGCTGCGTTGAAATCTCCGGCAAATTTTCAATAAATTTCCGCGTGTCATATTGAAGGTAGAAAAACCAACTCGCGCAGCAGAGCACACAGAAAATGCCTACAATTATCAAAGTGCGCATAGTGAACATGTGTTGTGTTACTCCTTCTGTTTGTACCTCAGAGTGATGTCTGGGATACAGGGGGATATAACATCGTTTTTGGAGGGTACTGCTCAAATAACAATATTGCCAAAAAATGATGCGGATAAACCTACTACAGGCATAGGTTCTCAACCCCAAAGGTTAGACTCCATCATTAGCTAGGCGATACCCTCCTTAAGTTTATCCTTATGCCATCTGAGGACGTGGCACCGGCGGCTTAGGCGGCAACAAATCCCTGGGATCCGTCGGCAGGTTCGGGTCTATTGGACGTGGCTCAAGATGAGGGGGTGTCGGAGGAATAAATAGATCCTCGCCCGGGGGCTTCGGTGCTGGCTTTGGTACCGGCTCCGGTGGATCAGGGTCCTCTGGCGGAGTACTATTACAACCGCTACTATTGTTACCACTAGAATTGCCAGGAATAGGTAGATGAGGAACAACCTCTGCAACATGTTCCGGCGGAATTTCATATATGACTGTACCATCTGGCTTAACTATTATCCTAACTGGTTCCCCCTCGTGAGCATAGCCGAGTAAGAAAAATGCAAAAAACAAAAGAAGTGGACAGATAATGGTCATAGAACGTTTGGTGGGTTTGAAACAGCAAGTTAATGTGTGTCTCAATTTATTTCTCCTTTCCGATTTCCTCGAAAGAAAAATCGGAGTGAATAGAAGAGAAAACACACTTTCGCGTCTTCTCTTTGATTATTCATAGGAGACACGGTTTATGATAACGCGTCTCCTGTATTCTTGTCAACTATAATCACACTCGCGGCAGAACCATTTAGTTTTAAATATTCACTTTATCTGTGTGAATATAATTCCCCTGTAGGAGCGAGCTGTGCTCGCGATATTGCGAAAAAACGTTAGCATCTATAAACGAAAATCGAAATCGGGACCGAAAACTAAATAGTCCTGCACTCGCGGTATGTAAAGTTTTCGTCCGATAGCGACGATTTCCGAGCGTGAGGAAAACCACCTTTAACAAAATATTTACACACCCTTAACTAACTCATCTTTGGTTGCACCATTGGTGCATTCAAGTGCTTCAGTCGAGCTCACGTTTTTTATAATAGCAAGTATCATGCCAATATGAGAAACCGCACTGTGACAGGATCTCACCACTTTTCCACTGGAAAGAATCTGTCCAGTTGATACACCAAGCGCGTCATTCTAGATGGAATACTGAGCATCATAAGACCCAGTTTCCTGAGAAAAATGAAGGGATGTCATGGGTCAAGCAAACATTTCCGCTGTAGGCGCGCTTACACAAAAGTTTCTAATGTCCTATGCCTCTTGCTCATAGGTGTGTAACTTGGCGCGCAAAGTGGTTCGGCTAATCCCCAAAACTGCTGCCGTTTTTGACCTATTTCCATTCTCTCGTGCCAAAGTCGTCAAAATCGCTGATTTCTCTATCTCCTTAAGGGTTGTACTGATCGGAAAGGGCAGCACGAGAAATTCTGGAGCGTTAGGGTTTGTTGAGACTGGGGTATCCGCCAACGACTATGGGTGGATTTGAGGCATCCGTAAATCTGGCGGTAGGTGGTGCGGTAAGATGTCACCGCCTTCCGCTAAAACTACCGCGCGACCGATGATGCCTTCCAATTCCCGGATATTGCCGGGCCAACTGTAGGCATCAAATAACGAGAGGACTTCTGGATTTATGTCGACTACTTTTTGATCGGAAAGGTCGGTTTCCTTTGTCAAAAAATGTTTTGCCAACAGGGGAATGTCTTCCCGCCGCTCCCGTAACGCCGGCAGCTCGATATGAAGGGATTTTAATCGCTCATAGAGATCTCGGCGAAACCTATCTGCTTCAACCGCTTGTATAAGGTCGATATTCGTCGCTGCAAGAACGCGTACTGCCACTGGAATCTGTTTTGCCCTCCCACGCGACGAATCTCGTTTTCCTGAAGGACCCGCAACAGTTTCGATTGTAGGGACATCGGAAGTTCCCCGATTTCGTCGAGAAACAGAGTGCCCCCCGATGCGGTTTCAAACAGTCCAATGTGTTGATTATCTGCACCGGTAAACGCGCCCTTCTCATGTCCAAAGAGTTCGCTTTCTATCAGGTTCTTCGCAATTCCCGCACAGTTCACGATGACTATGGGGTGCATTGCATAAAGGCTCTCTGCGTGCAAAGCACGCGCGACCAGTTCTTTACCTATTCCAGTCTTGCCAGAAATAAGCACGACTTTAGAAGATTTTGCAAACATGTCAATACTTTTCAGCACTTCAAGATGCCTTGGACTCTCACCGATAAGGTCCTTGTAATTCCCATGCAACTTTTCTCTTGATAACAGCATTTCGGACGGTGCCACCTCTTCTGCCCATGGGGCGGTTGCGTAAGTCTTGAAGGTATCCCATTTATCTAACATTTCTTTTAAATCCGTAACTCAAAACTGAATGACGCTATTATCTAATACCTTCTCTATAATAGACATTGTAATCATCTTTACAATGCGGCTAATCTCCAATAAATTGTCTTAGGACTTACGCATTTCCTCTTAAAGTCCCTCTACCCCGCTGATAAAGGGATAAAAGTCAAAATCTATTATCTTGTACTAAGTTTGCGTAAGCCCTATTGTCTTTCATGTAATGCAAAACAAAAATAGAGGCTTCATATTACTGTAACGCGTATGTCAGGACGAAAGGTTGCATAAAATAGATATTAGACATGATAATAGGTAAATTGTGTGTTTTTGTTGACTGATTTTTGGTCATCCAACAAACACATTTTTTTTATAGTAGAGCCCGTAATTATTTGCACACATGGGAACCGTAGAGGTTGGGTTACCCAATCCCTACGAGCGACAAGTGTAAACTTATTTTCGGATTTTACTATAAAGGGTAAAAATGCGGACAACTCGCAAATGACATCGTTAAAGCGATTTGGCACGGCATTGAGTGTGAAAATAGTACCAGGGTGTTGCTGTGTGCATGGTAGAATGGAAAGCGAAACAGTTTCTAATCGCCTGCCAAATGTCATTTGAGTGTTGCTGTGGGCACGGTAGGATTGAAAGGCAGTAAAATAGAAACACCCTCTGAGCAACCATGCGGTGTAGGGTGCTGAGAGAGTTTATTGATTTGCATGGAACGGGAAATATTTGTGTAAATTGCCCGGTATTTCATAGAAAGACGCACCGGAAACGGCATGAAGATATTTAACGTTTGTTGAAGGAGGGGGAATACTTGGTCATTTCATAAGAGACAACGATCTGCCACCATGCAAGCAGCATGACATAACCATCACTTGGCTTGATATTCATTAAAAGGACACTATTCAAGTTCTCAGAAAGCCGCGATTCACTCTAAACGCTCGCCGATGCCACATTTCTCGCGTAACGCTTCAAGCGTATAGGTATTGATGACTTCGGCTTTTGTGAGCCATCCGCGACGGGCGACATTCAAGCCGGATCGTCGGTGTGTTAGTTGTCGAATAGCATGTGCATCGGTATTGACTGCTAACAAAACGCCCGCGTCTTTTGCCATCCGTACAAACCGAGGGTCCAAATCCAATCGACTCGGTGATCCGTTAATCTCCAAAACCGTGTTATTTTCTGCAGCGGCTGCAATGACTTCCTCAAGATTCAGCGGATAGCCAGGTCTGTACCCGAGCATCCGGCCTGTGGGATGTCCGATGATATTGACAAACGGGTGCTCAATTGCGCGGACGATGCGTTTTGTCATTTCTGCTTCGGTGAGGTTGAAATGACTATGGACGCTTGCGACAACAATATCAAGTTGCGCTAAAATCTCATCCGGAAAATCCAGAGTGCCGGACCGCCGAATATCTACTTCAGAACCCGCAAGGACTGTGATACCCTCGACCTCCGCATCTAATTCACGGACTTGCTTCACTTGTTCAAGGAGTCGTTTCTGATCCAAACCGTTTGCGACAGTGGAAGAGACCGAATGGTCGGTAATCGCAAAGTATTCAAGACCTTCCGCTTTCGCTGCCGCCACTATCTCCTGAAGTGTATTCCGTCCGTCACTTGAGTCAGTATGTGCATGTAAGTCGCCTCGCAAGTCGGCAAATTCAACGAGATCCGGTAAGGTATTGTCTTTAGCCGCTGCGACTGAGGTGCTATCTTGTCGAAGCTCAGGTGGAATATAGGAGAGTCCGAGTTCTTCGTAAATTTCTGATTCTGTGATACCGTGTTTAGCCGTTTGTGGGGCAGGACAATCAGGGAGTGCGTCAAAGTGGGCATCTGCTGATGTCGTTAAAAATAGGGTTAGTTCGTACGTGGCAGCGGTGCAGAGATAGATAGAGACTGGAAAATCTTGGTCAATGTAGAATTGAATTACGGGGAGTGTATCGCGGACATCATCTGTCGGTTCGTTTTGACTTTTTTCCGTGAGAGATGCCCTGTTGCTGTCATACACGTGCTGGGTTTGATCATCTGTTTTGAAAATGATTTGCGTTTGCGAGAAGGGTTCAAGAAAGGCTTGCAGCGGCGCGGGGACAACACCATTTTCAAATCGAAATGCCGTTTCGTCTTGACACTCAACAATTAATTCTATACCTCGACAGATCTCTTCGGACCGCCGTAGATGTCCTGTGAATTCGGGTTTCCGTTTTGTCCATCCATCGCTTGTTAATTGTGCTAAGTTCTCGGAGATCCGCTGTGCGATTGGCAAAACATCCCGCAATGGACGTGCTTTTTGTAGCTGCGTGCGAAACTCCAAACTCTCGGATATCATCTGAAGGGTCTTCTTCCCGATCCCCTTCATACCTCTCATCTTTCCGCTCTCCAGCAACACTCGGAGGTCCTCAAGGTTCCGTACACCGAGTTCCTGATAGAATCTACCGACAGTCTTGACACCGACACCTCGGAGTTCAAGCACTTCAAGTATCCCCGTCCCCATTTCCGCTGTGAGGTCGTCATAGTATTTGCAACGTCCGGTTTCCAGCATCTCAACCGTTTTGTCTTGGATAGCTTTCCCGATGCCGGGTGTTGCTCGGAGTTGTTCAACTGCTTTCTTATTGTAATCGGATGCATCTGGCTCGGAGGATTCGGAGGTTTCCAGTTCAGAGGGAAAGTCTGCAATTATATCAGCTGCGCGCGCATAAATTCTCGCGCGAAATGCATCGTCCCCTCGGATTTGGAGGAGGGATCCGATAGCGCGGAACACATCACTAATCTCACGATTTGTCATATTTAACGATCTCCATTCGCAGTAATGATCGGGGCCCGTCAGGTAGGACCTACGACGCGAATTTCCGATATGTAGCAAAACCGACGATGAGTCCGATTAGCATCTCAGCCACAATAACCGAAATAATTTGATAAATAGTAAGGAAGTGAAGACCTCCTAATTGAGATCTGAAGATATGCAGCACGCCGTAGAAGCAGCCAAGTCCAGACAAAGCACCAAGTCCACCGAGGAAGAGCCCATGAACAATGAAAGGCGCGAGAAGATAGCGTCGAAACATACCGAGAAGTTTCATGAGGTGAAACTCATCGGTGCGGGCAATTGCTGTTTTCTTGATAACCGAACCGATAATGAACCAGACGACAACGAGTGTCACACCGATGGCGACGAGAGTTGTCCGTTCTGAGTCGCGCAGCCGATCTCTCAGTTGTCCGTGTCCGGTTAGCAAGATGTCCTCAATTTCGTCGTGTGCTTTAATCTCTAACGCAATGTGCTCTAACGTTTTACGGGTTATTAATTCTTCGTCCACATAGACGTTGAGGGATGCTGGGAATGGGTTTACACCGCGAGTTTCTGAAAACGCCTCCTTAATCAGGACACCCAAATCCTGGAACTCGGTCTCGCCGTTTGCGAGTTTCTCAGCCTTTGAAGCATAATTTACCGCGAGGATCTGTCCATTCTTTTCTAAGCGACTAACCAATGTGCGTCCCATTGACTCGTCCACGGTGTCTTTTAGGAACGCGACGAGGGTAGGGGCATGCATTTTAAATTCAGACTGTCGCAAAATGAAAAAGTGGTTTAATAGCAAGGTGGCGAGTAAGGTCGTGATGAATCCGATGCCCACAATACCTATCAGACTGGAAGTGCCAGCACGTGCAATATGAGATATGGCATTTTTAAGATGATAGCGCATTTTCAGTTTTCAGTTTCAGTTTTCAGTTTTCAGTTTTGGCTTTTGAGGCACAAACATGCTCTTTCAAACCTTTACTTTTTCAAGCGTCAACGGTTAAAAAAATATTGAACAAGCAGAATCCTCTTGTAACTGATGACCTATAACTGGTAACTGATAACTCCTCCTATCTCAATGGATACCGCCATCTCGCAATTCAATAATACGCTTATTACATTTCTCAGCGAGTTTTCGGTCTGAGGTTGCTACAAAGATAGTCATACCTTGAAAATTAAGGGCATCGAGAAGTGCCATAATCTCAAGCGAAAGTCGCGCATCTAAGCCTTCTGTAGGCGCATCAGCAAGCAGCAATACTGGATTGTTGATAACCGCTCTGGCTATAGCTAATCGTCGCCGTTCGTTGCTGGATATCTCAGTGGGTAGGGCATGTCGGTGATGGCTCAAACCTATTTGATGCAGAAGTTTGTTGACGTTCTCTTTCGCTACCCGTGGTGCCATGCCTACCAGTCTCTGTGGCAGGGCAAGATTCTCCTGGATCGTCTTATCCACCAAGAATTTGAAATCTTGAAAGACAAGTCCTATTTTCTGTCGAAAGTAAGGAAGACTCACCTTGTCCAAGGTAGCAAGTTTTTGTCCAATCACACTCAGGTCCCCTGCCACGGGTATCAAATCGGCGTATAGTAACCGTAAGAGCGTTGTCTTCCCAGAACCGCTGGGGCCTACAAGAAATACGAACTCGCCGCGCTCCACGCGAAAGCTGACTTTTTCAAGCACGCTAAGTTCATCATAACTGAAGCTGACTTGGTGGACCTGTATCATTTATTTTTTGTATAATCACAATCCGGTTTGCGACAACTCAGTGACACGGTTACAGTCTCACTGCCTCTCGGCTTTCTGGTTTTTTCAACGAGAAATGGGGCATTACATTTTGGACAAGTTTCAGGCACAGGTTTATCCCATGTAGAAAATTCACACTTCGGATAGTTGCTGCATCCGTAAAAGACTTTCCCACGTCGGCTGCGACGCTCACCGAGGTAGCCGCCACAATCCAGTTCAGGACAGTCAATACCCATTGGAATCGGCTTGGCATTTTTGCATTTCGGATATGCACTACACGACAAAAACTTACTTCCGGCACGGCTTACCCTGATAATCATCAGTTCACCGCACTTGTCACAGGGTATCTCTGTCGGTTCTGGTTCTGGAGCAGGCGTATCGTCTGTACTTAAGGGTTTAATACTCTTACAGTCTGGATAGTTCGCGCATCCGAGAAATCGTCCATATCTCCCCCATTTGACGATCATGTTTCCGCCACATTTTTCACACTTCTCGTCGGACACCTGTTCCATCGCTTTTCGGGCTGCATACATCTTATCGGGGGCTTCTTTGAGAGCAATTTGGAACGGTGGATAGAACTGTCCTAAGGTCTGCACCCACGCAACTTTACCATCAGCGATGCTATCAAGCTGCTCCTCCATCTTTGCTGTGAATTCAACATCAACGATATTGGGAAATCCATGAATTAGGAGATGGTTGACGAGTCTACCCACATCAGTAGGTGAGAGCCGCCCGCGCTCTTTGTTCACATACCCACGATCCTGAATTGTGGAAAGAATAGAGGCATAGGTACTGGGCCGCCCAATCTCTTGCGCCTCCAGCATTTTGACGAGGGTCGCTTCGTTGTAGCGTGGTGGTGGCTGCGTAAAATGCTGCTTCGGTTGTAATTTGCGAAGATTAAGCGTGTCTCCCTCTTTAAGAACGGGCAAATTGACATTCTCTTCACTTGAGTCGTTTTCATTAATAGCGGTATCATCTTTACCTTCCATGTAGATACGCCGGAATCCATCAAATTTGATAACTGAACCGGTGGCTCGGAAAAGATAGGTACCCGCTTTTACATCAATCGTTGTCGCATCAAAGATCGCGGGATTCATTTGGCTCGCGATGAACCGCATCCAGATAAGCTCATAGAGGCGATATTGATCACTGTTCAAATGCGGCTTCAATTCTGCTGGGAGGCGTAAGGGGACAGTCGGACGGATTGCTTCATGCGCGTCTTGTGCTCCCTTTTTGCCACGATAATTAACGGCTCGCCCCGGCAGGTATTCTGCGCCATACGTCGTCTTGATGTAGTCTCGCGCTGCGTGAAGTGCCTCTTGGGCAACACGGGTTGAATCGGTTCGCATGTAAGTGATAAGCCCGATTGAACCTTCGTTGCCGATATCCAACCCTTCATAGAGTTGTTGTGCAACAAGCATCGTCTTTTTGGCAGTAAACCGGAGTTTTCGAGACGCTTCCTGTTGTAAGGTGCTTGTGATAAACGGAGGGACAGGTCGCTGCTTTCGCTCCCGTTTTTGGACCTTTTCGACGATATATTCGTGCGTCTTTGCGTCTGCAGCGAGTTCTTTTGCCCGCGCCTCGTCTATACGGAATCCATAATTATTAATCTCACCTTTCTTGCTGCCAATTTTATGTAACTTGGCGAGGAACGGGTGTTCAAGTGCAACGGGTGTAAGGGTAGCGGTGAGTGTCCAGTATTCTTCGGGTTTAAACGCCTCAATCTCTTCTTCCCGTTCACAGATAAGCCGGACTGCAACGGACTGGACTCGCCCCGCGCTTAGCTCAGGTTTGACGCTACTCCACAAAATAGGACTAATTTTATATCCGATGAGTCGGTCCAAAACGCGTCGCGCCTGTTGTGCATCTACAAGTGCCATATTGATTTCACCCGGTGCTTCGATGGCATCTAAAATAGCACTTTTGGTGACTTCATTGTAGGTGATCCGATAGATAGGTTTCTTTGCCTTCTTGAGTTCTTCAGCAAGGTGCCAACAGATAGCTTCACCTTCTCGGTCGGGATCCGCAGCAAGATAGATGTTGTCAACTTTACGGGCTTCGGTCTGCAGAGATTTTACAACCTTGCCTTTCCCGCGAATCAGGACATATTTCGGCGTAAAAGCGTTTTCAATATCAACCCCGAGTTCTCCCTTCGGCAGATCTCGGATATGCCCGACGGAGGATTCGACAATGTAATCCTTACCTAAAATCTTTTTGATAGTTTTCGCTTTCGCCGGCGATTCAACAACGACGAGTGACTTCGGCATGTTTTATTCCTATATTTGGATTGATAATTGCCCCGATGAAATGGATATCGGTTTTCGATTTAGTATCAGCAGTTTTGCGAAGGAAGATAAAAAATGTGGAACTGGCTACACTGATGCGAATCCTTTTAACAGTGCGCAATTATGCAATAACTACACATTTTTATTAACGACTAATGTTGATAAAGGTTTCATACCTAACTTGTGACCCTGTCTATGTTGGGTAAACCCGAATTTAATTTTGGAGACTCGGAAAAGATAATTTCACTCATCAAACCGCAAAAGCGATTAAGTCGGTAAGCATTTGTCTCATATCAGTGCGGTGAACAATAGCGTCAATGAACCCATTTTCTAATAACGATTCTGCTTTTTGAAAGTTTTCAGGCAATTCTTCGCGGAGGCTCGCAACGGCTAACGGACCCGCGAAGCCGATTCTCGCACCGGGTTCAGCGATAATTACATCTCCAAGCGATGTATAACTCGCAGTGGCACCACCAAATGTTGGATCGGTGACAACAGAGATATAAAAGACCCCCGCTTTAGCATATTCAGCACAAGCGGCAGCGGTTTTTGCCATCTGCATTAAGGCGAGCGTGCCTTCCTGCATCCGCATACCACCACTCACAGAAACAATGACTAATGGCAACTTGTTTTCAAGGGAGCGTTCAATACATCGGGTGACTTTCTCGCCAATCACAGAACCGCACGTTCCACCTATAAATCCGACATCACCAATCGCGATGGCAGTCGGATAACCGCCAATTTCAGCGATACCAGAAAGCATTTCAGATTTGAGTCCTGTTTTTGCGACATCCCTTTCGAGTTTCTCTGGATATTCGGGGAATTCCAGCGAATCAATAGAGTAGAGGTGTGCATCGTATTCCTCAAAACTGTCCGCATCGACAATAAGATTGAGTCGCTCATAAGCACTCATATAGTGGTGGTAGTCACAGTGCGGACACACCTTCAGATTATCGGCGAATGTCTCTGCGGGTATCTGTGTGCCGCAATTCCTACATGAAATTGTTTTTGAAGTCTCGGACATTTTTTCCTAATGGGTAGGGTGTGATCGAAAAGCACCCTCTGAAAATAGGCGAGGTTAGAAACCTCGCCAACAAAAGATTATGTTCAATTATGGGTGCTACTGTAAATTTGCTTTAAGGCGGCCCCAAATCGTCGAAATTTTTCCAGTTGTCTCAACAGCGAGTGCCTCCACTCTTTATTCCATGAACGTATTGATCTCATCCGCATCCAGGGCGTGATTCCAGAAACAAACCGCGTCAATAATCCCGCAAAATAGTTAAGACAAGACTTACAACTCAGATACTCTAACAAAGGCGCAAACACCTGTCAAGAAAAAAGTTTGTTTAATAGGTCCCGTTAGGTCTTATTAACGATTTTACCTCAATACATCAATCGTCCAAACCGAGTTGATTACTCAACTCCATCAAACGCCTATTAATTCCTGTCTTGTCAATCCGATTGCCTTCAACAAATTCTTGGTATTCCGGCAGCAAACCGTCTGGAACCATTATACGAGAATTTGCTTCTCGCAACGCCAATAATCCCATGAATGTTTGCATCTCCCGTGAATAATCCGGAATGAAGTCGTTGAGTGTTTGACGGAGCTCGGTTTCCGTGAAGGTATCACGCCCCTCACGTTTTGCGACGTTATTCGCACGTTGGACGATCAGAAACAGATCTCGCCAAGTCAACCCGTCCGTTTCTGAACCGCCGACGAGTGCTTGGAAGTTGATGTTACCTGATGTCTGCCCGCGACAAAATATTTTTAAGATTTCCACTCTGCCGCCACTGGTGGGCGGTAGCATGATTAACTTGGTGTCGAAAACGCCGTAACGCCGGAAGATTGGCGGCATTAGGTCTGGGCGTTGCGATGTCCCCACCCATATTACGCTGCCATGCAATGACGTATCATTTATAGCATTCACGAGGGCTCGCGGGAAGGTCTGATCGTGCTCCTCCGGATTCATCGTCGTATGCGGGGATGCCTGCTCAATTTCATCCATAAAGACAACCGTCGGTGCGATGCCACGGATAAAATTGAGACCTGCATTTAGGTTCCGTTCATAAGTGTTCCCATTTTCATTGATGTTTATTGTGACTTCACCTACCTGATTAGCATAGCGGAGTTGGACCAGCGTCATATTCGCTTCACCGGCGAGTACTCTTGCGGCGTAAGCCTTGCTGGTTCCAGGAGGCCCAAGCAGAAGCATCCCGCGTGGGACACGGCGCAGATCTCGATTTTTCATACCATCTGCGATATCCCGAATCGTCCGCGTTACATACCAACCATCATCAGAAGTGTTTCTGTGAGTTTCACCAAGTTCAAGCACTCCGTGGCTGAAGGTCTTGATACTCTCGCGCCTGTATCTAAGTAACGGTTCACCGCCTGCTTTCTGTTGCGCAGATTCTGCTTGTTGCACAACATCGTGGATACCGAATAAATTCAACCCTACCGTTTCCCGTGCCAATGCCTCTCTCTCTTGATTATTTCCGACGGTTTTACGCATCTGCGAAGAATCATCTGAAATGTCGTGTAGATGTTCAATAAACTTCAGGCGTTCGGCATAGTCTGGAAATGGGATTTCTATCATAGGAATCTCTGGATTCACAGTGAAATTCGGGTGTATGTCAAACGTGTTATGCGTCATGAGCAGGACAACGTGTTTATGCCTTCGGATATTAAGATCGGATGCCCAATTTTGGATCCGATTAAACAAGAGTTGTGATTCATCTCTGGCAACACTATTCAACGAAGGATCGTTCGGCGTGAGCTGCTCGAGAAAATTGATAACCAATCCAATTTTTGTTCTGCCTTGTCCGAGGAGATTATTTAACTTGTCGCGTAACTCTTTGGAGGGCGAAGGGTCTATTTTCAGGAACGGATCTTTATGAACTTCATCGAATGCCACGCTGGAATTAATTCCGCGACGCTCATTCTGCTTCTCTGCCTCTTTTTCTTCTCGCGGAAGAAGTTGTAGCATTCTCTGTGTGTTTCGCCACCGTCCAACACGCGGCAGATTAATGCCTTGTGATGGGTTATAGCCAAGGACAAGATCGCAGCCCAATATATTCAGCTGCTCCATGAGATAATCGGCAACAGGCAAATAACCGTAAACATCGTCATATAGCAAGTCATTGACATTAAAATGGAGCAGAAATTGGTGGGCAGAACCTGCATCGTAGTGTTTTTTTATTTCATCCCAAAACATTTTTTTCACCGATATGCAGCAGATGTAAACCAAATTAGTTAAAAAATATAAGATATTATAACAGGTTTCGGGTAGCACTGTCAAAAAAATCGGTATAAATACCTGCTTCTGGTTTTTATACTTTAAACGCAAGTCCCAGATTTTTATCTTGACACCCAGATAAAATACTGCTAATATGTCCAAGACTTGCGTCAATACCCAAGCACCATCAACCCCTTGGCAAACTCACAATTCGATAGAGAGAGCCGTCTAAAAAGGAAATAAACGACAAAACATAAAAGCAACAACACGAAAATATGAAAAAAGCACGGGGCGACCTAACCCGAGGGAGTCTTCTGGGGCATTTACTACGGCTTGCAGGACCCATAATACTCAGTTACATTCTCCAAGAAGCGTTTAACATCGTTGATATGATCTTTGTTGGAAGACTTGGAGCAGGTGCGATAGCGGCTGTTGGCGTAAGTGGGAACTTAATCCGGTTAATCGGGGTCTTCTCGCTCGGAATTTCAACAGGTGCAGGGATTATGGTCGCACAGTATTTAGGTGCAAGAAACCTCGCCCAAGCCGAGCATATCACGATGCAGTCAATCCTGTTAGCGGTTCTCTTTTCCATCGGTGTCACGCTCGTCGGTTATCCGTTGGCGGAACAAGGATTGCTTGCTGTGAGAATGACAGATCCAGAGGTATTAAGGCTCGGCACCACTTACATGCATATCATTCTCGTCGGTATTAGTACAATGTTCGTGTCAATGACCCTCGGCTCTATCTTCCGGGCTGGTGGTGATACCATCACCCCGATGGTTGTTCTCATCTTCTCAACACTGATTAACATCACACTCGACCCGTTGTTAATTTTCGGCTTATGGGGATTCCCAAAATTGGGGGTAGCAGGTTCGGCGTATGCAACACTTATCGGACGCGGCGCGGGTGTAGTGATCCTACTCTATCTCTGTTGGAGTGGACGGGCCCCTGTTTCGCTCCGGCGCGTTCAGTATCAGGTAGACCTCGTAGAAATGCTTGACATTTTACGGCTCGGCGTTTATAGTTCTATGCAAGGGTTTTGGCGACACATTTCGCGACTCGGTTTCCTATGGGTCATCGGACCTTATGGCAAAACTGTCGTTGCCGCATATACGATTTGTATGCGACTTCGGATTCTGGTAATGAACCCCGGCTTCGGCATTGCGAACGCAGTCGTTCCCTTAGTCGGACAAAATTTAGGGGCGAACCAGATAGAACGCGCTGAAAAATCGACACGTGTTGCGAACCTGTTAGGTGCCGTAATTATGGCGGTGATCGGGGCCGTTTTTCTCGCTTTCCCGCAAATTTTCATTCGGATTTTCACAGCCGAGACAGATGTGATTGAAACCGGTATCGTCTATCTGCGGTTCCTGTCTCCGACATTCGGATTTATCGCATTTTCACTCATTTTAGGGCGAGCACTCAATGGGGCTGGGGATACCTTCTCCCCGATGGTAATTACGCTTGCCGCACAGGTCGGTGTCGGTCTCGGACTTGTAATTCTACTTTCGCACTTCATCGGACTGAACGGCGTTTGGTTAGGGATCGCTCTCTCAAATGTCGTCCAAGGGATCGCTATGTGGTTTTGGTATCGTATTGGAAAGTGGAAGACAATCAAGTTAATTAAAAAGAAGCCGAAAACAGTGTAAGAAAGCAGTCCTTGATAACAAATAGGAATTACGCAATCTTCCCGTGAACGCCTACGTACTACGGGTTTCAAGCCGCTCCCCAGCAAAAGCATTTGTGTGAGTCCTGACAAATTTAGAAGGAGTTGACAGACAATGGAAGCCTATAAAGGCTACGAAAACCCACACCTGGTGATCTCTGCTGATGAATTGAAACGGACACTCAATGATGGAAAATTCTGCATCGTCGATACGCGGCCGACTTATGAATATATTCGCGGACATATTCCCGGTGCACTTCATTTAGATCTGTTCGGTTTGAGCCTCATCGATACTCGCAAAGAGACCTTTGATGCCTTTATGTGGATGATGGCGTACCTGTTTCAGCAACGCGGGCTTGACCCGACAAAGCCGATTGTATGGTATGAAGACATTTCTGGGACAAGGGCATCACGTGGACTTTGGTTCTGTGAGTACCTCGGACATTCCGATACCCGTTTACTCGATGGCGGTTTCAGAGCATGGCTCGCCGCAGAAGGACCGATTAGTACGGAGGGGGCTGAACCACCAGAGGTGCTGCCTTTCGAGATAAATGCACAGCGCGACACGCACATGGATGCCGATGTGATTCATGTCCTCTTAAACCGAGAAGATTTTGTGCCGCTTGACACTCGAACGGACGATGAACATTACGGCAGGGTGGCTCGCGCAGAACGAGCAGGTGCGATTCCGGGTTCTATTCACATCGAGTGGCTGAATAATCTTGATGAAGCCGGGGCTTTCAAAACTGCTGATGAACTCCGAGAGATGTATGCGGCAGTGGGTATTACCCCCGAAAAGCAAGTCATGTGCTACTGACAGGGCGGATACCGCTCTTCGCAAACCTATTTGGCGTTGCGACTTTTGGGATACCCGAAAGTCAGTAACTACATAGGTTCGTGGAAAGAGTGGGGTGACCGGCTGGATCTGCCGGTCGAGATTCCTGAAGGTTAAGGGTTACGGCACACTTAAAGTCCCCCTGATAAGGGGGATTTAGGGGGTTTAAAATGCCGACGGAGTGCGCCTATTACTTTGGCAACTTCAATTGGACATTCATGCGGGAGGTAATGTCCAGCGTTCGGGACCCATACCCATTGAATATTCGGATTGGGCGGAATGTGCAGCTGCTGTTCAGTTAAATCATTCCGTCCCATACCGCCAAAAACCTCCAAGATAGCGATGCCTGCACGCTGTAGGTAGGTGTAAGCATCAAAATCTTTGACAGACTCCCAGAAATCGTGCCAGATTTCAGCTTGGAAGCGGCTTCGTGTTGCTTCAGCCTTCCGCTGAATTTGCGTAATCGTTGTCTGTGATAGCGAACCATAAAACCGTCCAGCGTCAAACGCACTTCCCGCTGAGGAAAGACTGCTCCAGCCCTCCAGCAAAACAAGCCCGACAACAGAAGATGAACGCCGCGCAACTTCCATTGCAACCATACCACCCAGGCTATGCCCAACAATCACTAATTCGTGGAACCCCAAATGATTTGCAAGGTGCCCGACATCTTCAGCAAGGCTACCTAATGTAAGGGGTTGTGTCGGCACGCTGCTCTGTCCATGCCCACGAAAATCGAGTGCGATGCAACGCTGGTTACGCGCTAAGTTTTTAGTCACCGGTATCCAATCTGACGCGTCACACCCGGTGCCGTGTAAGAAAAGTAACGGAGGCATCCGACTTCCAGAATCATGATAAGCCATCTCTCCCCACGGCATAGTCATTGTTACCATGGTTGTGTGAGTCCAATAGGAAATAGCACCAAGGAAAACGACTTTATGGTGCCAGATTCCATATTCTCTCGGCTGTTCCACCGAGAATCTGTTCCTTGTCCTTATCTGTTAGGAACGGAAGTCCTTCCTCAATGAGCCTGAGCTCCTGTTCTAAAGAGGGCCAATCGTGTTTTTGTCTGTGATGCCCGGGGTAACCTGTTCCCCATACTGTCCGTCCTGCACCGAAAGCTGAGAGCAATTTTTGGATGAACGGGTGCACGTCTGTATATGGAAACTCTTGATGTGAACGTCCAGCCACATCCGATAACTTGAAATGGACATTGTCGTATTGCGCGAGGTCCACGATGGGTTGAAACGCTGCAGCGTCGGCATCTATCTGTGGGTACCCCATGTGATCAAGGATAAGCGTCAGATGTGGATACTGTTGCGCAATAACAGCGACTTGATCTGCGAACGCAGCGCGAAGGTGAAATTGGAGGATCGCGTCCAGAACCGCAATCTCTTCCCACATTGGACCGTTCTGTTCGGTTAGCAATATCTTTTCATCAGGATAGTACATCGGATGGAAGCGAAAACCTACCAAACCCCGGTCCTTTATCCAATAGCGGACCTGCTCGGCGTTGTTCGGATCCTGTGGATCGATTAATCCGTGTCCGATGAATCGGTCTGGAAACCGTTCTACCGAATCTGCGATGTAACCGTTATCCCAAGTCGACCAACTCGTTTGCACCAACACCGTCCAGTCTACACCGTGTGTATTCATCTCTGCCAAGAGTTCATCAGCGGTACCGGGTTCATCAGGATACGAATTCCAACTCGGTGCTGTGGGACCGACAGGGTATCTCGGAGGATCGATTTCCCAGACATGTACATGGGTGTCTACAATCATGGCAAGCTCCTTAGTGCCGTGTTTAGAACAGAAATTGGGCATCCACTTTTTCGCCAGCTTGTAGCGTTGTCGCCGTTGGAATCGTAATTAAACCGTTTGCCAGCACAAGCGAATGCAGAATACCTGACCCCTGGGGCCCCGTTGTTTGTGCAGTGATTTCTCCGTCAGACACTTTGAGGATTGCACGCATATAATTAACACGACCATCTCTATTCGTGACAGATTCCGCTAAGACGGCTTTGAAGGTTGGACGCAATAGATGTGTATGTCCCGCCATTTTCAGGAGTGCAGGTCGGACAAAGAGTTCAAACACAACAAGCGAAGAGACGGGGTTCCCGGGCAATCCGAAAATAGGTCTTCCGTCAGCGATCCCGTAAGCCTGCGGTTTTCCGGGTTTCATTGCGACGCGCCAGAAGTTAATCTCACCTAACTTTGCCAACACAGTTTTCACCACGTCGTGCTCACCGACAGAGACCCCACCACTTGTAATAAGCGCATCCGCCTTCGCGAGCGCAGCCCGAAAGATTCGCTCCGTCTCTGCTGCATCATCAGGTGCGATGCCCATATCAATGGGTATACCGCCTGCTTCTTCAACTTGCGCATAAAGCCCATAACGGTTGCTGTCCCGAATTTTTCCCGGTTCAAGTGGTTCACCAAGCCGTGTGAGTTCATCACCTGTCGAAACAATCGCAACGGTAGGTTTCCGATGGACTGTAGCTTCCGCGCAATTGAGAGAGGCAAGCATTGAGACCTCTGGCGGACGCAGATGCTTCCCCTTTCCCATCACTTGCTGCCCTTCTGCGACACTCTCGCCGGTAAAACGGACATTTCCAGCTGTGTCAATACTTTCAAAGATCTTGACTTCATTGGCTTCTTGCTGCGTCACCTCTTGCATAACGACGGCATCGGCACCGTCAGGCATCATCGCGCCCGTCATGATTCGCGACGCTTGCCCGGCTGCAACCTGTTTTGTTGGGGCATACCCCGCTGCGATCATCTCTACAACTGAAAGCACGGCAGGATTCTTCTCGGAAGCGTTTCGGACATCGGCTGCGCGAACGGCATATCCATCCATCGCTGAATTGTCAAATGGCGGGATATTTTCTGTAGCACGCAGTGCCTCGGCAAGGACATAGCCCGTACACGCAAGAATTCCGCGCTTTTCCGAGGATAAAACCGGAATGGTATCTAACATCCGTTGGCGGGCTTCATCAACACTTAGCATCTAAATTTCTCTCCTTTGGATATTCTCATATCCTATATCATAAAGTATCACGATGATAAGTGCAAGGGCATTAATTTTCGTGGGCGTGTAAATATTTCGCCTGACAACGAATCAGTTCCCCGGGAACGCCACCGCTGTAGAAACTTCAACACCACAATCAGAACCTTATTTTTTATCAGAAATCTTATCAGAAAAATCAGAAAAATCACAGCAATCACAGTTCAGACTTAAGAGGACGAGAATGGCACGAAAAATCGCTAAATTGACACCTATGGTTCGGTTGGGGGGGGCTGGGAATAGACTGGATTTAGTCTGGGGTTAGACTAAATCCGTTCCTTGTATTACATTTCCAGTCCTTGTATTACATTCCGAACCGACCGGCCTGGGGGTCGAGACGGTCGGTTTCCTAACCGCACCGGACATCGGAGAAAATCACCCGATTTCTATCTCAAAACGCCTTATTCTGTCCCTTTCTTTACGATCGCCCAACGTGTGAGAGTTCTGTTCTTCGCCGTAAAGATACCTTTCAAACGTTGCGTCGTAAGCACTTCACTGATACCATCAAAAGACATATCTTCTATACGGTAGTAATACTCAACATTCGGTTTCGCCGTTGTATCTATCCACGTGTATGCGTTACGGTCGCTCGTTGTCCCCGCACCTTGAATCAGACTCGCGTTGATTTTGACAAACGCACCTTGTTCAGCTTCACTCCGAAAGATATTAAAGCCAGCATTCTCAATCTCCGATGCCGTCGTCCAATTCAGAACGACCTCACCACTCTCCGCTATCTGAGGGATAAACGAAGATAACGTAACCGGTAACGGGTCTGCGCCTTCGGTCCTATAGCCAGGAGTCCCGATGTCCGTAGGATGACCGTAATAATACAGACTCCGCTTACCTTCCGTGAGGGTCTCAACGTCATTCGCAGGAAACCAACCGAAGGCTGTCATGCCGAATCGGAGATTATACTGACGAGATTCCACTGACTTCAACCGTCTAATCAGCGATATCCGTCTCTCTTTATTGACGCTATCCCGCGTTCTGTAAGGAATATACCAAGTGACCTCATCTTGCGCGTTGAGGTTACCGATGCGGTCTATCGGAGTCCCTTCACTGTCCTGCAACTCTAACACAATCGCTTTTCCGATCCACAGCCGTTTAAAAACTTCTAATAAATACACTTCACCCTGTATATTATTAGAAGAAGAGCCGCTATAATGCGTTGCCGAGTAAGCCGCGATCACACGCGCCTTTTTTGCTTTTACGACTTGAGAGGTTAGGGTGTGTGGCTCCAATATACGAATATTCCCATTGCCGTCCTTGAACCTACCGACAATCTTCCAGCCTTGAAGGTTGATGTTTTTATCGGTGGTATTATACACTTCTATCCACTGCGGCATATCATTGAGTTTTGATAACATCCATTCACTAAAGACCACTTTACCGACACCTTCCGCATCATAGTCAAATGGCTTTATAGTATGATTTACAAGGTCAGCAGGCTTTGGTGTAGATATAACTCTACCACCGCCCCCTGAACCTTGGTTGTTCGTTGGCGGTTGCCCAGTTGGCTGTGTGTCTTCCTCAACAGAGGCATCAGGCTGTTGTTGAGACGGTGGTTGCACGGGCGGCGTGCTTGGCTGTTGCGTGCCTTCGCCGCCGGGAGGTGGCGTAGGGGGCTGCGAACCGCCTTCAACAACATCTGTAATATTAATGCTGACGGTAATGCTATCACTGCCACCATTGCCGTCGGAAACGGAAACCGTGACCGAATAAGAGGTCTTGGTTTCATAATCTAACGCCGCGCTGGTTCGCAGTTGTCCAGTAGTGCTGTCGATACTAAACGATCCTGCATCCGTCCCACCGAGGGTATAGGTGAGCGTGTCATTATCCGCATCCGTTGCAGAGACAGTAGCACCTATACTCACACCTGAAGCCGTATTCTCTGCAATAGAACGTGTCGTTGCTGTGCCATCGGAGAATACAGGGGCGTTATTCTGCTGAACTGGCGGTGGCGTTGGCGTGCCACCGCCGGAAGGTGGCGTAGGCTGTGGCTGTGGATTCCGAGGCGGCTGGACATACTGTGGTGTTGTTTTTGGTGGTAGCGTGTCAACAATCCAAAAATTCCAACTAGAACTAGTAGAAACACTCCCGGTGTTGACGGTTTCACCGTTTGTCGCTGTAGGAACAATGGTAGCCGTCAGTGTGTATTTATTAGGGCCAGCAACAACAGTCCCCTCACGCGTGCACCGGTCGTTTTCATCCGGTTCCGGGGTTAGGTCATTCTCATGGCACTCGCCATTATAGGTCACGTATGTATGCCGGGCATTGAATTCAGTCGCTGCCGTCACTTCGTATGTAGCTGTAGGAATATCAGCAGTGCCCACATCTAGCGTTGCAGCGGTGCTACCTGCTCCAGCCAATTCAAACTTGACTTTTACTAAATTAAGATGTGTGCCAGTAAGTGTAACTCCAAAGGTCACATTTCCGGCATCATCCAATTCAATCTCTTTATAGGTTTCTGGGTCTGAATAAGCAGTCGACTGTGTCCAACCGGTCACCGATGGTGCTTGGCTATTTGCTACATTAGACATCAAGATTAATCCAGAAATGAAAATAAAAAATGTTATTTTCAATGCCGTTCTATCAAACTTCATCAGAATTCTCCTTTTGATATAGAATATCTAAACATTTTGTCTAACCCCTCCGCACTTGCGCACTCTATCGAAAATCGTAAGAAATAGAAATATGCACTGCAAGCACTCCAATGCCGTAACATAAAATAGCCCGCGGCGAGACACGCCGTAGAAAACGACGAGGCGCGCGCGGGCACGACAAAGATAGAACGCCCATGAAGTCTATATATACTATCTTGTGAAACATAGCACTTATTATTTATTAAGAAGATGGAGGGGGTAATCGTATAGTTCGCATAGTTTAACGCTGCGTTAATGATACGCGGAAGCAACAAACATATAGAGCAGCGGTGCACAGCAGCAACGCACACACCATAGACCTGGCGTATCGGTAAAATCCGTTGAGTGCAGTTAATATTGATGTGTCCGTTTCGCATAGGTGTCACCTTATTTGTCCAAAGCGCTATGGGTTATAATATGACATATTTCATTATTTCTCAACTTAAAAAATGATAATGCCTATATGTAACTAAAATTATACGATATTTTTAGGCAAAAAGCAACGTTTTCACCACAAAACACAGCGTCATTCAGTTCTAAGAAATTAAATAGCTCCGATTTCTCAGGAAAAGGGTTGCTTTTTTCTGAGAAGTTCTGATATAATAATCGGATAAGTATGAAAACCCCTTATTTGCAGAGGTTCATTGCACTCTTTATAACAACTTTTTGAAAGTCCAAACCGACGAATCCTGATATATTTCTACGCTTTTAAGTAAGAAGATATGAAGTTTGCGAACACCTCATAAAGGGTATTTTCCAGCGTGAGTTTGCCACAGAATTTTTTGGAACCTGCCCGCACTATAGGAAAATGTGTCAATGACAACCAATGTCTTGCAAGATATTATTTCACGCTGCCACCAACGGCACGAGAATCCACTTAAGCAACGGAAGACGATCTCAACCCCTCGGCTTTACAAAGGGCTGCCTTACCATTTCACAGTCTATTGTGCTCACGGATACCCTGTGATGCTTCAAGACTTGGAGGCAGCTGGCATCTCTTTTATGCCAATCGGGCAGGCACCTGGAACCGACCGGCCGCCGCGGCATTTTGGAGGCGAACGGTTCTTGAACCCTCAAAAGGCGGGAGCCTGGGATATCACCCAATGGCACGAGTCGTTCGGGATTCACGTGTATACGGGTATGCCCTCGGCACGCGATGACGCCCCCTGGCATGATATCGACTTTACATATCAAGCCATCTGTGCTGCACCTGAGGCTATTCTTGCGTGTGTTCAAGCACTTGTTGATGCCGTTGCGAACCCGTTGTTGACGCTGTCAGAGTCGGGTGGGCTGCGTTTTTCTTGCCGGATACCGGGGTACCTGCACCCGAACACTGAGCAGCTCTTGTTGTCCGTCAATAAACAGACATCGACGGCAGAGCATCCGCACCAACACAAAGCATATATTGAAATTCTGGGCGAGAAGGGACACAACTGCTGGGATGCGCGCTATGAAATCCTGCTCGGAAACCTGTTAGACCCGCCTCTGATTCCTAAAGAGGTTTTTTTCGCGGCTATTGATGCGCTTCGCGCTGCACTGCCCGAACCTGTTTCGCAAAATGTACAACACAAGGAGAATATCCCTGACGTGCCATACTCCCTCGGATCCAACAAACTTGACCTCGCCAAAGAGGCGTTTTTTAGGCGCGGGTTTTCTTATGCCAGACAAGCAGATGGATTTCATTATTGGAACCGGCAAGAGGGTGAGATTGACAACGCAGAGATAGCATTGTCGGAGGATGAAGCGGGGGTGTGGTTACGGGCATCTACAGCCGATACCGGGCTACCTACAGCGGCAACGCTTATAACAGATGTTTGGAACGATACCGGCATCTTGCCGCCGACCCCCGCAACAGGCCTGCCTATAGGCGATAAGGTGGTCGCCATACGCGAAGCGAAACTGAGTCCACTCTCAATAAAGCGTCCTAAACCTATATTACACAAGTCCGAACCAACCGAAAATACTGATGAAACACACGAAGAGATGAGTGTTCAGGTGCAGCGTGCTTTCGATACGAATGTGCGGGTCCTTGGATTTACTGCCGAGATAGACGCAGAGAAAGACCCTGAAGTAGAATCCGTCCTGCGTACGCGTAAGGCAATCTGTTTAAAGGTACCGAGTGGTGAGCTTGCGGCAGTAGCATCGCAATTTCTTCAAAGCCGAGATGTCAACTCGGTGGCACAGTGGCGGGATCGGATACATCTCTGGGATCAGGTGAAAGATATTTCCAGTACGCGACTGTTTTCGGACCCAGAATACGCAAAAATAGCGGAACAACTTCTCGAAACGCCCGAGGGAACACAACCCCTCTGTATCATCAATACCGACTGTGAGGAGCGACTGTTTCTTAGATGCAAACTCCCCAGAACCACTCTCAAGGCGTGGGTTGCCAATTGGCAAGGCAAAGCATTAGCCAACTTTGCACTGGCGCTACTGAATGTGGTTGACATCAGAGATAAATCCCATGGAAACGCCGTTAGACGATTCCGAACAGTCGTCCAGACGTTTCAATGGCTCGAAGAAGAGATCATCCAACAGATGTGCCACGTCGATGCGGTGCCGGTTGAAAACATTCAGACGTTCCCAGCGATTTATGCCGACCCAAGTTGGACGTTTTGGCATCAACTCAAACGTTTCTTTGCACATTACACACGGGACGCTGATGCACCGATGGAATGGTGGAACGAAACCCTACAGTTCCGGGTGCCGCCCCTGCTGCATCCGAGCATCCAATACCTTTTTGTCAATATACAGGCTCTCGACGCTGAACATTTACGGCGGACATTCTTGGATGTAGAAACCGAGATTCTTCGCACGCAACCGACGGTGTGGGTTCCCGGAAACCGCGTTTTTCAGGTTCGCACCGGTATCTATCCACGGGAGACAATTTTAGACCTCAGCAACACTTGGGACATTATGGCGATGTCTGAAGCGGGGCAGCACATTTTTTCCAGAATCCAAGCGGAAATAGAAAGGGATCGAAACATTAAGCATGGGATTATAACCCATGTTCCGGCAATTGAACACCTGAAGGATATCGCGAAAAATGAGAATGTCTGTTTCTTGACGAGTTTTCGAGAAGTGGAAGGATTGGAAACCGCTTTTCAAGAGACGCAAGTCATCTGGATAGTTGGCTTGCCGCAAATGGGAGCACGCGCCCTTTTGAGCCGCACGCAGATCTTGTTTGGAAACGACGAGGAACCCCTCTCTTATGAAATGGAACCGGGGGCCTACCGTTACAAAGACGAACGCGTCCAGAGCGTCTATGAAAAAGAGATCACCTGTATATTAACACGGATTATAAAGTTGGCGCAGCTGAACCGTTTCGCAAATAAGAAGGTTATGTTGATTACGGGGATGCGAATCCCTGAGATTACTGATAGACCCGAAACACTCCTTTTTGACTGGGAAGATTTCGATGTCGCTGGTGGGTTAGATACACTCGCGGAGGTGATAGCGACACGCGAACGATTTGAGGAGGAACGCAACAATCTGACGGTTGAATCCAGCAGAAAAGAGGTTGAGCGAGTTCTCGGATGTTCACTAAGGCAGGCGAACCGGTTGTTGCAAAGACTAAGAGGTAGGGCGCGTGTCACTTTCCGCGAGCAAATCCTCGCCCTGCTCGCCGATGGCGAAAAAAAGACACCGGAATTCGCGGCGGCGATTCAAGGACATCCAAAAGCCATAAATACAGAACTCACGCGTCTCGTGGCACTCGGTGAAATTGTAAAAGTGCGACGCGGTGTTTACAGACTGCCAAAGCCTTAGAACAAATAGACCTGGCTTCTTTTTAAGTTTTATTTGACATTGCCATAACCGTATGATATAATTTATCGCAAACTTATTGGCACTTATTCATTTCATTATATCATAGGTTCTGGTTTATGAGAAACGGCACGACTTTAACATTTGGGCGTGGTTTGAAAATTTGCATTGCAATAAGTCTATGCTGTTATATCGCGCTGCTCGGGGTCATCGAACTCACACACGATCATACTGAACATTCACGTGCTGAAAACACCTGTATAGCCTGTGTCTACAACTGCTTGCACGCTGGCGTTGAAATTGAGCCTTTTATATTCGTCTTTCCGCTGCTTTTGACGACCACACTCCCGCTTTATGAAACTGTTTTTCTTCCTTTAAGACTTCCCGCGAACACGCGCAGTCGCGCCCCACCCGTATTCTCCAAAAAACTTACAAATTTTGCCTTTTAAAGGCAGCCTTTGTTTTTCCTTTATACCTGTTATTGTACAAAGACCGCGGGGTTATCTGCACGCGCCCCGCGCTTTGTACATCTCTACTTTGCAATATATAGGAACACCAGTTTAATAATAAATGATGTGTGTTCGATAATAGGTGCTTTCTCCGAAGGTCCACCTTACAACCCTGTAGCACAAACTTCACAATTTGTGTGCTTGCTTATCAAACTCACGTTAGTAGTGTTGCTGTGATAGACACTACCTGATTGTGTGTACCCAACGGTTCCTCGTTCAGGCGTTTTATAGGTGTATCTATTATCCTAACAAAGCATGAGATACTCGCGGCATGTCAACAAGTGCTCCATATCTTTCGCGTGGCATGTTCGTTGTTAAGTGTAATTCCATTTTAGAGGGACTTACGCATACTGCTCTTTTGTAGCATAGGAAACTGTTGGTCTCCTGTGCCAAGAGACCGTCCGCGTTTTTTCCAAGCACTCTATTTAACAGTGTGTGCTAAAATCAAAATTGCGTGAGTCCTATGAAAAATAATGGGCACACACTGTGTGCCATCAGATCAAAAAAATTAAAAAATTGGAGAATACAAATGTTTAGTTACTTTTTTGGACGCGACTTTTCTGTCGCTATTTCACGATTAATGTTAATAAGTTTGGTAGCACTGCTACCGTTTATGGGCGGTTGTGGCGAAGAGGACAACCCTATTGTTGATGATGATCACGACCACGAACACGACCATGATGCCCCCCTTCACGCCGATGTTGATGGCTTTGTTTTGGAAGTCAATGAGGTGGAGGTCTATCGTCAGTTTCAAGGCACCCATACCGGCGGCCTCACCGTCAACGTTGGTGAAGAGATTGAGGTACATGCCGTATTTCTTGATGCAGACGGTCACGAAGCCCACCTCGATGAAGTAGAAGCCGTGGATGAACATGGACATGAGGAAGAATTCGCCTTGGGCTTGTCGGGGTACGATTCCGCTATTATCGAGATCCATCTGGACCACGATGAACACGACCACGATGATGACGACCATGATGACGACCATGACGACGACCATGATGACGACCATGATGACGACCACGATGACGACCACGATGACGACCACGATGAACACGGTGAAGAGTTACCGTTTGGACTTGAGGGATTGAAGGCAGGCAAAACGGAAATCAAACTTCAACTCCTTCACGGGGATCATCCAGATTTCACGGGAGCACTTCTGATACCGGTAACTGTTCAATAAGGGGAATCCCATGTTAAGCACTTGTGCTTGTTCACATAGGTCTCCCACGGTAGGGATGCTTAAAAAGCGTCCCTACCTATTCGTGTTGGTGTCTGGGATAATAGTATGTCTATTGTGCTATCTCAAGGATTCCGAAAGTGCCTCGAACACAACGTGGTCTCTGGAAGGAGAGGTTGTTGAAACACAGAGCAGCACTCGACTCAACGGGGTGACGGTCCGGATTAAGGGACTTGAGAGGCGCGTCCGAACCGATGCGAATGGTCGGTTTAAGTTTGACGCAGTGCCAGAAGGACAGCAGACGCTGCAGATCCTGAAAGTCGGTTATCAGCGGTTTGAACAAATAATTGATGTCAATGCCTCCACGCCTTATCTCAAGATTGAACTGGAGGCATTGTCTTTTCAAATGCAAACCATCAGGGTACACAGTTCAAATCGCGCGCTTTCACAGTTTGAGGAAACAACCGACTTAGTATTGGATGAAGCGGAACTCCAAAGACGGTTAGGGATGACCTTGGCGAACACGTTGGCAGATGAGACGGGCATTTCACAACGGATGATGGGACGGGCAATTGCGCGCCCGGTTATTCGTGGATTGGGCGGCGACAGGCTGCTCATCCTTGAAAACGGCGAACGTACAGGTGATAAATCCGCCTCCAGTGCCGACCATGCCGTATCCATTGATCCGACGACTGCCGAGGGCGTTGAAATTACGCGCGGTCCCGCAGCGCTCATTTACGGTTCAAGCACGTTGGGCGGTGTTATTAATGTCAAAAGCAATCACATACCGCAAATTCTACCGAGACGGCTTGATATGCATCTAACGTTCCAAGGTGAATCTGTAAACTCAGGTTTGACCGGGACAACAGGTTTTACGTTCCCAATTGGTGATTTTGCGGGCAATGTAGAATGGAATCGGCGCCTTGCATCTGACATACAAACGCCGGTAGGGGTCCTCGAAAACACAGCCCTTTCAAATGTTAACTTTTCAGGTGGTGCTTCGCTGATTAAACCGTGGGGTTTCATCGGTGCATCTGGAAGCAGTTATCGCTCAGATTACGGCGTTCCCGGCTCACCAGAGGGACATATTAACGGGGTCAACATCGAACTTGACAAGCAACGTTATGAAGGACAGATGGAGTACCGCTTCAATACAACAATACTTGAAAAGGTAAAACTCCAGACTGCCTATACGCGATATCAGCATCAAGAATGGGAGTCCAACGGGAGACTTGGTGTCGAATTCGGTCTGTTAACCTACAACGTCTCAGCGATGGCGCATCTATTAGACAACGCGATTGCAGGTGTTTGGTGGGAATACCGAGACCATGCCACAGACGGATTTTACTGGACCCCGCACACCCGTGAGCTCGCGTTGGCAGGTTTTTATCTAAACCAGCGTAATTTCGACAAACTCACCTTACAGGGGGCTATCCGCTACGACCTTAGGCGTTCGGAACCGTTTAGACCGGGGGCAGTTGTCCGAGCCGGAGCCGTCCAACGCCGCGATTTCAACGGTTTCTCTGGGGCTGCCTCTGGAATTTACCATTGGACGGATCGGCTGAGTACCGGGGCTACCCTCATGAAAACGTTTCGCGCACCAGGGATCGAGGAACTTTTCAGCGATGGTCCCCACTTGGCTGTCTATTCCTACGAAATTGGCAATGCAGAATTGGGACCCGAAAACGGATATGGCACTGAACTCTTCGTCAAATACACAGACGACAGGTTCAGATTCAATCTTGCCCTTTTCAGGAATCATATCCAGAACTATCTCGTTCCGACGAATAGCGGTGAAAAAGAGTGGGGCAGCGGCGCAGCAGGTTGGTTGTGGATTTATCAATACATGGGACACGACGTTGTGATGGATGGTGCTGAAATCCAAATAGGGGGTGAGATCCTCTCACAGGTCCATCTTCAGCTCAATATGAGTTATGTCAACGGAACGATTCAAACCAGTGGATACCCCATGGAGCGTGTCCCACCCTTCAACGGTAAATTCGTCATCAGCTACACGCCTACCCCGTTGCATCTGTATGTCGCATCCCGTTTTTCAGGCAGCCAGACCCGGCTCGGTGAATTTGAGGAACCGACAGACGGCTATCTCGTCTATGATATCGGCAGCTATCTCAATTTTTCGTGGTGGCAGATTGAGAACATGGTCGTTTTTGAGATTGAAAACCTCTTTAATACAACGTATCGCGAACATCTGTCTCGCATCAAGGCGGCAATGCCGGAACCCGGACGGAATGTGAAACTCTTGTATAAACTTAATTTTTAAAACTGTAGGACGGGGCGATAATTTGATTATACCGCCCCGTCCTCAATTTTCTAAGGAGATAAAAGCCAAATGAAAAGAAATTTTAACCCCGAACTCGTGAATACGACTGGCGCGTGTCTCTCTGTCGCGTGCGCGGCGTGTCTCCCTTTCGCATGCGCGATCCATTGCCTCGCGATGCCGCTTTTAGGAACAGTTTTACCTTTGATTGGGTTGAGTTTCCTTGCGAATGAGCGTGTTGAGTTTATCCTTATTGCTAGTGCAATTGGACTGGCAATCGGGAGTTTAGCGTGGGGGGTTCGACGCCACCGAAACTGGCGAGCGTTTTTGGTACTGATAGCGGCGTTAGCATTCATCGCTACCGCTCAGACAGCCGTTGAAGGCACTTTTGAAGTCGTTTTCTACAGTATCGGCGGCGTTTTACTCGCATCGGCGCATCTCGTGAATCGGCACCTCTGTAAGACCTGTCTAACATGCGAGCCGGAAAATGTATAAAATTATACGGAGAAAAATTATGCAGAATATATATATTTCATTGTGTTTAATAGGTATACTGGTATGGTCTGGCTGTGATCCGAAGGGACAACCGGATACTGCTACAAGCGATAAACTTCGCATTGTTGCGACGATCGGTATGATTACTGATATTGTTAAAAATGTCGGCGGTACGCGCGTTGAGGTGACCGGGATGGTGGAACCTGGCGTAGACCCACACTTTTACAACCCAACGCCTAAAGATGTTCAAAGGCTCGGTTCAGCTGACATTATCTTCTATAACGGGCTGCACCTTGAAGCAAAAATGGTGGACATCCTTGCGAAGATGTCGCAGGACACGCCGACGGTCGCTGTAACAGACGCTGTAGATCGGAGGCTACTGCTAACACCCGCAGAATACGACGGACTCTACGATCCGCACTTATGGTTTGACGTGAAACTTTGGATGCAAGCGGCCGGAAAGGTTCGCGATGCTCTGAGTGAATTCGATGCCGATAATACTCTCCTGTACCAAAGCAATGCCGAACGCTACCTCATGGAACTCACAGAACTCGACGCATACGTAAAGTCGCAAGTGGAACGCGTGCCATCTCAGCAACGCGTCCTTGTGACGGCGCACGACTGTTTTAACTACTTCGGAAGGGCGTACGGGTTTGAGGTAGGCGGATTGCAAGGTATTAGCACCGCGACAGAAGTCGGTATCGCTGATGTACAGGAATTAGCGACGTTTATCGCGGAGCGGCGTATCTCTGCTATGTTTGTAGAGTCATCCGTCTCTTCACGGAGTCTCGAAGCCGTGAAAGCCGCTGTGAAGTCAAAAGGATTTGATGTGAAGATTGGCGGTGTGCTCTTCACAGATGCTATGGGAAACGAGGGGACACCTGAAGGCACCTACACCGGGATGATCCGACATAATATTGATACGATTGTACATGCTTTGATTGGGAAATCGGAGTTATAACCCGTTTTATTCAGTTTGTCCGGTTGCCGCAAGCCGGCGTACTATAACTTTGGCTCATATTAAGAAATAGCCCAAAGAAACCGACAATTCTTGACACCGCTTTTGAATTGCTTCGTGACCTTGAGAA
>JAPOZO010000060.1 GCA_026706025.1 Candidatus Poribacteria bacterium | reverse complement strand
TTGAGGTTTTTGCCGGAACAGGATTTGAACGGCATCAACAATTTTTAGAGAATGTGCAGCGTTATGCACGCGAATACCGAGAATTCGTCACGGATATGGATAGAGCAGATCCCGATAGTCTCCATATTATTGGAGTTCGTGAGGGAATGTCGAAGAAGCCTATCAGTCCAGAATCAATTCCGGCCTTTGAAGATACGCTCAGTCTCAGTCGAGATTTTAACGCTGCAGCTATTGATTTGTTCTTGTTGATTTTGTTTTTTGTTGTTCTTATGTCCGGAACTTATCTTACGTTTGTACGTGTTGAGATATAATACTTATGACAACACTTATCCATTGAGAATGCCTTGACAATCTTAACTTTTGCATAGGATCTGTACTGCTGGGCAGATGGAGAGAATAATCGCTTGTAGTCAAAGTGTAAGACCTATTGGCTCATGTAAAGAATGAGTGCGAATGAAAACATTTACCCCCCGTGGTCACTGGCTTCATGAAAAACAACCGCACACACCTTTGACATGAGCGGCCCTAATTAGCGTTGGCACTACATCCCCTTAGATAGAGGTGTTTGATGAGAAATGACAATACCGAACTGATTCGACGTATCCTTAAAGGCGACGACGCTGCTTTTGCGTGTTTGGTTAGAAAGTACCAGAAAAGGGTTCACGCGCTCGCATGGCGGAAAATAGGGGATTTCCACATCGCTGAAGATATTACGCAGGAGACGTTCCTACAGGTTTATCGGAAATTGGCGACACTGAAAAATCCAAACCAGTTTCCGGGATGGCTTTATGTTATCACCCATCGCTGCTGTCTCACGTGGCTCCGTAAGAAACGGATGCAAACGCAACCTTTGGAGGAGGTAGACATAACAATGATAGAGAAGACTTCCTATTCCAGACATGTTGCTGAAGAGCAGGCGGAAAGTGCAGCGGCAGCCAAACGCGAATTGGTCAAAAACTTACTGTCAAAGTTGAAGGAGAGCGATCGAACCGTTATCACCCTCTATTACTTCGGTGAAATGACATATGCAGAGATAGGCGAGTTTTTAGGTGTGTCCGCGGATACAGTTCGGATACGAGTTCGCCGTGCGCTGCAACGCTTAAAGAGACACGAACTGCTGATTCAAGAGGCACTCGGTAGTTTCCAACTATCTCCTACTTTAACAGAAAACATTATGCGCGAGATTCCGCGTATCAAACCTCTACCGCCTACCGGCGTGAAGCCACCGATAGTCCCTTGGGCAATCGCCACGTCGACCATTATTCTCGTTGTAATGATGCTCGGAGCCAGCAATCAATATTTAGCACGTTTCCAACAACCCTACAGTTTTGATGCCACATCCCAAATGACCATAGAACTTATTGAAGCACCTATTGTGATAGACCTACCATCAAAGCCCGATGTCCGAAATCAGGTGGGACGCTCTGGTAAAGGGATCGCTGCCGTTTCCCAAGATTTTGAGACGCTCGCAATAGCGCAATCTCCAAACGAAACCCGCGTTCTCACTCAGGAAGTGCAACAGAAAAATATCGAAATTTGCACCCAAAATTTACTCGTAATCGGCAGTGCGATTCGTGCTTATCAGAAAGAACAGAGTGATCTTCCAGAGTGGCTCTCGGATCTTCACCCCAAATATCTGCCAGATGCAAACATCCTAATTTGCCCCGCAGATACAAGTGGGGGTAAAGCAGGCTATTTCCTGAATGTTGATCCGAAAATGCCAGTGAGTTACGGGTACGAGTTTAACCCTAAGTATCGAACGTACAAAAGTCGACAACGCTTGGTGTATGGTGATGCCATGCCACTTGTCCGTTGCCGACATCACGCAAATGATGATTTTCAGTGTCTGAACTTGAGTCTCTCTTCTAAGATTTATGAGTCAACTAATGTTTGGGAATACTCACCTCAAGATATGTATGGGAGTAGCGAAACAGCCATTACGACTTTAGAAGAAACACTTGAGAAACACCCAGATAATGTACATTTCTACGAACTGTATCCATTGCTTGTCAGTCTCTACATCGAAGTCGGGAGCGAACCAGCAGTGGATGCGCTTATCGAACGTTTCAAATCAGTCATGAAACCCAATATCGCAGGTTATATTACGCTCTGTAATATGCTGCAGGTGATCGGACGCTATGAGGATATGCTTGCTGTTGTTAAGGCGGCTGAGCGTCAGAATCCGGACAACATCTTTATTCTCAGGCTACTTGCCTACACCTACGAGAAATTAGGCGAGACCGAACTCGCTAAATTCTATGAGCGCGACGCGGATCCGTTACACGAATTGATTGGGAAACCTGCCCCAGGCTTTTCGGTTATTGACCTCAATGGGGATTCGATTGCACTACAGGACTATCGTGGAAAAGTCGTTCTACTCAACTTTTGGACGATGTGGTCCAGTCTTGGTCTTACAAAAATGCCCTATCTCAAAAAGGTATATGATACCTATAAAGATGAAGGCTTTGACATCATCGGGATCAGCCTTGATGATGATGAACCGAAATTCCGAAACTACATTCAAGAAAACGATATTCCGTGGCGACAGATTCTTGATAACGTGGCTGGCAAGAATTCGATCGCTCGGCAATATGCTATTCGAAGTATTCCAGCAACTCGTCTTATTGACAGAGAAGGTAAATTAATTGAAGCAAAAGGGATGGATTTGGAGAAATTCGTGGCAGAGGCCTTGAAAAATAAATCCAAGGATTAGCTTAACACGAAATTGGACTTCAAAAAAATACCTTTCGTGCTGAATAGGAGAAAGTTTTATGCAACGCTTATTCAAATATCATCAATTTTTACGGATTGGAAACGCCCTACTTTAGTGGGGGGAGGAAAATCCGCCCTCTTGGATTAGACAAAACATCTGAAGTTAATAGAAAAAACACTTGACTTTTCTATGAAAATATGGTTCAATATATATATCACGTTGGCAAGCATGACAAGCGTAACCTCTCGGTTACGTGCTTGCCTCCCACTTGTCAGGGGATAAACGCGTGATACGTGAAAGTCAATGAGATTAACCTTTAAGTATCCTGTATATCCTACGAAAACACAGGAGACAACATTGTTAGCGTGGTTTGACCACCTCTGTGAACTTCAGAATTCTGCGCGCAATAATCGCAAGTATGCCTACGAAGAAGAAGGGCGTTTTGTTTCTCAAGGTGAGCAACAGGCCCTTTTGACGACAGCGCGTGAAAAATATGATGACTTCCGTGAAGTGCCTCAAGATTTTCAAGTTTCGGTCCTCAAACGCGTTGACAAAGCGTTTGATGCGTTCCGCAGACGTTGCCAAGAAGGCGCGGAGAAAAAGGGCTACCCTCGCTACAAAACGCGCGTGCGTTCTCTGACGTGGTGCTTGCGAAAACACAAAGTCAAGGATAAAGCGACAAGCGGATTTATTCGTGTCCGTCAAAATCCTATAATAGAAACCGATTTTCGCCATAATCGCTTGAAAGTGCCAAAACTTGGTGAAGTCAAGATACGCATGCCCCGTCCGCTTCAAGGCGATCCGAAGGCAGTCACGCTCGTCAAGAAAGCGTCGGGTTGGTATGCCCATATCGTTTGCGATATACCAGATACCCCGAAAGTTGAACCGACAGCAGTGATTGCTGTTGATATGGGAACGACCCATTACTTGACGACTTCCGAAGGCGAAAAGGCAGATAACCCCCGCTGGTATCGTCAAGGAGAAGGACTGCTGCACAAGCACAACCAGACCATGGCACGCCGAAAGAAAGGTAGCCAACGTTGGCAGAAAGCCGTGCGTGCGACTGCGTTGCACCATGAACGGACTGCTAACAAACGCAAAGACTTTATCGGAAAAATAATCTACAAACTTTTTCATCATCAGAAAAATAACGTCCTTGTCGCTGAAGACTTGAGCATTGCCAATATGGTTAAGAATAAACACCTCAGCAAGAGCATTTCCGATGCGTCTTGGGGTATCTTCTTTGAGTGGGCTGGAAACATAACCGAAAGAGACGGTTTCCATTTCCACCAAGTGGCCCCAAAGAACACTTCGCAAACATGCTCGAGTTGTGGTCAGAAGTCGGCAAAGAAACTTTCGTTGGCGATACGCACTTTTGATTGTAGTTTTTGTGGCAACTCTATGGATAGAGACCACAACGCTGCGACAAACATACTCTTACGGGCGGCTTGCGCCCATCGTGGAGAGCGTTGGGTTACCAACCTCTGTGAAACGAGAAACTTATCGGTAGACCGATAGGGCTTGTTTCTTAACAAGCCCCCTGCCTTTAGGCGGGGGTACTATGACAGAAGATGGCACCCCAGCGAATGCACGTGTGGTATTCGCAAAGACTCTCTTCACAAATGGCATAAGCCTCCCAAAACTAAAAAACATGAATTTGGCATAAGACCTCTATTGGTTTAAATAATGCAACCTTTTCGCGCTTAAATTGTATCTATAACGATTTGTGCTAGATAATTTTGTTTTATAGCGTTTTGCTTATGCGCGAACGAGGTCTTTGAGTTTTATCAAGGAATGTTCCAAACATTGGTTCACAAAGGCACCGTGAAAACAACTGGCATAAGTCGTAATTAAAACTATATTCTAAGTCATTAATATTGGGTGCTTTAGGACAATTTCACATCTCGGTTCTGAATTCATACGGACCTCTTAGAATTATGCACCTTTTTTTGTCGAATTCGCGTCACTATAGGGAAGTGAATTGATAGGGTGCCTCTTTGAGGTATGCAGACCTATCTATTCACGAATACGGAAACGCTATTAGTTCCATTGATGAAATAGTCTTTTTGGAGATAAGAGACGATGAGAAACGATGATGTCGCCTTGATTCAACGTATCCTTACCGGTGATGAAAACGCTTTCGCGAGTTTGGTTAGAAAGTACCAAGGGCAGGTCCACGCATTCGCACGGCGGAAAATCGGGGATTTTCAGATCGCTGAAGATATTACGCAGGAGACTTTCCTGCAAGTCTATCAGAAACTGGAAACCTTAGAAGATCCAACACTGTTCTCAAAGTGGATCTATGCAATTGTGCATCATCTGTGTATCGCATGGTTCCGAAAGAACAGGTTACAGACGGAACCCCTTGAAGAAATCTGCATATTAGGAATAGAAACAGAACCGTATTCCCGATATATTGCATCAGAACACGCGAAAATAGCTGCTGAAGCGCAGCGCGACCTCGTCGAAAAACTGATAGCGAAGTTGAAGAAGAACGATCGCAAGGTTATCACGCTCCACTACTTTGAAGAGATGACATCTGCAGAAATAGGCGAATTCCTTGGCGTATCTGAAAACACCATTAAAAGTAGGATCCGCCGCGCGAGGCAGCAACTTAAGAAATACGAATCTATAATCCGAGAAGTATTAGGTATCACAATTGAATCAGAAGATCGCTACCCCAAACATTTGAACGGAGGTATTCAGATGAAGTTAACTTTTCAAAGAGACAACCTTTTGTCGTCCCTACAAACACTGGGGAGTGTCGCGAGTAAGCGGAATACCGCGCCGATTCTTTCAAATGTTCTCATCCAAGCGGAAGGGAGCACGATTGAGTGTATGGCAACGGATGCGGAAATCGGCATTAGAATGAAGGTTGACGGGACTGTCAATGAAGAAGGCGCGATCGTTATCTCCATCCAAGAATTGGAGAATATTGTCAAAAGGTTACCCGCTGAGAAACCGATAGATTTGGCAAAAACGGCAGACAACCGTGTTGAAATCATTTCTGCAGATAGCGTTAATAAAATCGTCGAACTTTCTGATGAAGAATTCCCACAACTCCCTTGCGTTGATGAAAGCGCATTCACTATTGATGGAGAAACCCTGCGGTCTGTCCTCTACAAAACTGAATTTGCTGCGCCCACAAAGAAAGCCCGACAGACCTGCCTAAACGGGCTCTATTTTAACCTTCTTGAGGATAGAACCGAAGTCGTTGGAGCCGATGGTATACAACTTGCTCTCGCACACTGTGAACCGCTCAAGTTATCTGAGGACAAAGATGGGTTCATCGTCCCACTCAAAGCCGTCAAAGAAATTGAACGCGCCTTTGCCAACGCCCCAGAGATAAAGATTTCACTTGTTGAAGACCAAATCCTCTTCGCGGATGCAGACACCACGCTGACGACCCGACTGGTGGACGCTAAATATCCAGAGTATGATAGGATCATTCCAGAATCTTTTGAGGGGCATGTCGTGGTGCCGAAAGCATCTATTATGGACACAACGCGTGAAATTTTTTCGCGGGCAAATCCGAAAAACGCTCTGGTCTGTTTAGAAATCAATCCGCAACAGATTCGGATCTCGGCGAAAACCTCTGAGACAGATGAAATAGATGAAACGTTAGCAGCCGAGTCTGGCACTGGAAGCGTCCGTATCGGTCTGAATGCGCAGCTGCTCATAGAGACACTCTCACATATTGAAACGGAGTCTGTATCGCTGGCGTTCACGAATGCGATGAAACCTCTCGTTGTTAAACCGATTGGTGAGGAAGGACATATCTGTGTCCTCTGTACAATGATCATGGATTCCTAAGCATCTCACTTTGAAAAGGAAATTACAATGCTCAGCGAAATCGCATTACAAAAACGAGAACAAATGATTCGCGATGGCTTCTGTGTGATAAATAACATTCTCACAGATGAATTTTTGCAGGAACTCCGTGAAGAATCGGAACGGCTGATCGCGGAAAACGTACAATTAGAAAAACAGATGTACCATGGACACTATATAAATGTCAGTAGTGATGAAAACGAACATATACATAGGTTATTAGAGTGGCAGCCTTCACGGAAGGCATTAGAAGCAATCGGATTTGAAGATTTCACAGCACTCGGCGGTATCATCATCCTTACGAAGGATCCAGGAGCCCCACCCCTCTTCTGGCATCAAGACTGGTACCATTGGGATGACCCGATGAGTTGCACACCTTGGCCACAACAGATTTTTCTTAACTACTATCTTACCGACACAAATCTGGAAAACGGTTGTTTAAAGGTCATTCCCGGTACCCATCGCAAACGGATTGATTTTCACGATATTCTTGTGCAAAAGGGTGAGATTTTAGGCGACAGGTTTCAGTTTGCCGAGGAAGACTATCCGTTTATGTTTAATAACCATCCGGATCAGGTGGATGTCTGCGTTAGCGCAGGTTCATTGGTTTTGACAGACGCGAGACTTTTGCATGCAGCGCGAAAAAACTATACTGATGAACGCCGCACCCTACTTCTCGCATGGCACCGCCGACCGGACACTATACCGGATTATTGGGATTATGAGATTCCTGAACCTGTAACCAATCGTGACCATAACGCAGAATATCCGCAATCTAATATCCCTGGAAAATATTTAACTCGGTAGGAACCCACGGAGTCAATACAGCAAAAGTTTTTCAAGTCTGCAGATATACTCTGAAATCTACTATAATAGCAACGGATAGCGTTTCGAGCGGACAAGATTATTGAAGGTGTTGAGAATGGAACAGAATTTAGGAAGTGGTAAAATTGCGGTCCGCTTGTTGGGTGCTCTCAAACCGTATTGGGGGTTAGCCTTGCTGTGCCTGCTCGTCTACGCGGGGTCCCGGGGGCTCTTCCTATTCACCCCGTGGGTGGAAGGCCAATTTCTGGATCGCGTCTTTGGTGAAAAAGATGCTGACTATCTATTTCTCCTTGTAGGCGTGTGGTTTGGGATTGCCCTTGTGACTTATCTGACAAGTCTTGGAACGGGATATTTTGTGTCCAAGATTACAGGGCAAACCCGCCGGGATATGCAGCTGAAGGTCTACCAACATCTGCGGTTCCTGCCCTGCCGTTTCTACGATAACCACACAACGGGACAGATCATGGCTTACGTCAATACGGATACAGGGTCCGCCGCAGAAGGGATTTTGGCGAGCGGATGGATTGTCGCCGGCGGGGTTGAATTTGTTATCACTCTGGTGGTCGTGTTCTGGGTGAATCCGTGGTTGGGGCTTTTTAGTATTCCGTTTACGCTCGCTGTGGTGTATCTTCCAGTTCTTTTCCGAAGACCTGTGCAAAACGCTTCAAAGCAGGTCTTACAGGAAAGAGAAAGTATTTCCTCCCGGCTTCAAGAGGGGATTGCGGGCTCGCGAGAGATTAAATCCCTCGGACATGAAATGCGAGACATGGGGTTCATCGGTGGTTCCCTAAACACCCTTGTCCGTGCAGAAGTCCGTCAAGCAGTTATAGGAGGACTGACAGCACTCGGTCCGCTGGCCTCTTGGTTGGGCAATCCGCTTTTCTTTCTCATCGGCGGAAAAATGGTGATCGATGGAGACATCAGTGTCGGTTTTTTTTGGATGGCAACCCGTTATTTGAATCTGCTCACCTTTCCACTCTATCGATGCCAAAATGAATATCAAAAACTCCTGCGAGCCGGGGAAGGCGCAAAACGGGTGTTCGCTTTCCTTGAGGAAAACCCGACTGAAACCCAAGACGGCATCACGGGTATTAACTTGCAGGGGAAGGTCAGATTTGAAGATGTCACTTTCCGTTATAATGAGACGGAGCCTGTCTTAGGGAACGTTACCTTTGAGGTGCAGCCCGGCCAACTTGTTGCACTTGTGGGCCCAAGCGGAGCGGGGAAAAGCACACTCCTCAACCTCATTCCGCGTTTCTACGAACCCACCCAAGGATGTATCTATATTGATGAACATGATATCACAACACTCAACTTGCGTGTCCTGCGCTCCCAGATGGGCACAGTATTTCAAGACCCTTACCTCTTCTCGGGTTCAATTGAGGAAAACATCCGAATGGGGGCACGACACCCAGAGCGCGTGAGAAAGGAAGATATTATTGCCGCTGCCACTGCCGCAAATGCCCATGGCTTTATCACACAACTTAAAGATGGCTACGCCACGGAGATAGGCGAACGTGGTATCAGGCTCTCCGGCGGCGAACGTCAACGGATTGCTATCGCTCGTGTGCTCATTCGGAATCCGAAACTTCTCCTTTTAGATGAAGCCACTTCCGCACTCGACTCGGAGACGGAGCGGGTCGTTACAGAAGCCTTAGAGCGGTTGATGAAGGGAAGGACTTCATTTGTGATCGCACACCGATTGTCTACCGTGCTAAATGCCGATGTGATTCTTGCGATGGAAAACGGTAAAATTGTGGAAGCAGGTACGCATCAGGAACTACTGACGCAAGGTGGGCTTTATGCTCGGTTGTATCACTTACAATTCGCGGCATCCAACGATCCAAAACAACAATGACGTGTTTATTGTTGATAGGTCCAAATAAACTGTATGGAGAACTTTAATGACTTCTGAAATCGCTTTACAAAAACGAGGGCAAATGATTCGCGATGGTTTCTGTGTCATCGACAATATTCTCACAGACGAATTTTTGCAGGAACTTCGTGACAAATCAGAACAACTTCTCGCTAATTATGTGCCACCAGACCACACCAGATACCATGGGCATCATCTACAAGTTACAAGCAAAGACAATACGCTCGTTCAGAAACTATTACAATGGCAACCCACTCTCAAGGTATTAGAAGAAATGGAGTTTGGCGATTTCACAGCCCCCGTAGGTATTACTATTCTGACGAAAGATCCTGGAGCACCTCCACTCTATTGGCATCAAGATTGGTACTATTGGAACGATCCAATTAGTTGCGCGCCTTGGCCGCAAGATATCTTTATGAAGTATTATCTCACTGATACAACACCAGAAAACGGCTGTTTAAAGGTTATTCCGGGTACACATCGCAAGCGCATTGATTTGCACGACAAACTTCTCCAGGCAAGCAAACTCGGTAATGTCCTAAAACCTGGATCAGAATCTAAGGAAAAGTATTCTGTGATGTTCAGGGACCATCCGGATCAGATGGATGTTTGTGTGAAAGCAGGTTCGTTAGTGATGCGAGACGCACGCCTTTTGCATTCGGCGCGCAAAAACCATACGGACAAAAGACGCACAATGCTTCTCGTATGGATTCGCCGTCCAAACACTATTCCAGACTATTGGAATGACGACATCCCTGAACCCATTTTGAATCGAGATGAAAACAAGGACTACCCCAGTACAACGATTCCTAATGAATTTTTAACTTAGATGATGTTCCTAACCCTGATACGTCAAGAACTTTTGACCCATCTGATGAGCGCGCGTTTTTTTGCTGCGGTTATCATTACACTCTTATTGGTTGTTGCCAATACGTTTGTCTTGATTGGTGCACACGAAGAACGTCTCGCCGACTATAGTCAGAGAGAAGCGGTGAATCAAGAAGGCGTCGCCACGACACCTACTTATTCGGTCTTAAAGTTGAAGGTTCAGCGTCCTCCCAATCCCCTGAGTCTTTTTAGTGCCGGCTTAGAAGCGCGTTTTGGCAATGATATCAACATAGCGTTTGACAGTGTACCAGCCCTCTCAAATCCCATAGTTGATGTTAGGCCAGCGGAAGAACAGTGGGTGTTTGGCAGCGTCCCATCCGTCTCAAGTCCCGGGGCACCGCTCGGTTTAAATAACCCATATCTGCATCTCTTTTCACGGATAGATCTTGTCTTTATCTTCCAGGTTGTGTTGAGTCTACTGTCCCTGCTTTTTGCTTATGATGCCGTTGCGGGAGATTGGGAAACCGGCACTTTGCGTTTGGTGCTCTCACACCCTGTCGGGCGAGGGAAGGTCTTGCTTGCCAAATATCTCGCGGCGATGGTTTGCCTGCTGCTTCCAGTGTTGATGAGCCTACTGCTTGCATTGATTCAGTGTTCCTTCGCGCGTTCTGTGCAATTCAGTACGGATGATTTTCTGCGAATTGGCGGCATTGTTTTGACAACAATCGTCTACCTGTCGGTTTTCTACCTGATCGGTTTACTCATTTCCACAACAACCCGCCGTGCTGCCACGTCTCTGATGCTCTGCATGTTCATATACGTAGTTTTGGTACTCGTCTATCCAAACTGGAGCCGCTTTGCCCTGAATCCAGTGGGCGACATGCGTGGAGAAAAAAGATCCGCCGATCAGCAGATAGCACAAATTCGGGGAGAGGCAGATAGAGAACGAGATCGATTCTTGGTGAGCAGTCCTCTTAAGGGAGAGCCGCCGGTTTTTGGAAGAACCGAAGGGATTTCAGATCTCTTTAGTGGAGCCGGATATTTCCTCCTCGGGGACTTCCCACGAGTTAATCTTGAATTGAAAAATACAGCACACCCTTTAGTGCCACACTTCCGCCGTTATTATGCATTCGCCGCGCCACTGCAAATCCGGAATGCCGAAAAGGTCGGTTTCGTCGGTCAGCAGCTGGTGACGCAGACATCTGTCCGGCAAGCACAGTGGGATGAACGTCTCATGAAACTCAGTCCAGCGAGTCTCTACACGTTTGCTACTGCCGCGTGGTCAGGCACCGATTTAGACGGCATGACGGATTATATCCAAACCGCGCAGGCATACCGACGTACCCTCATTGACACCTTTCATGACAGAGATGTCTTCGCGAGTCTACAGTGGTTTTCAACAAATCAACAAAGGACCATAGACTGGTCGATTTTGCCCGGCTTTCGCTTTGAGCGTGCAGATGTCGGCATTAACGCACAACGTGCCTTGCCTGCATTGCTGCTATTGTTATGCACCAATCTCGTTCTATTCATGGTAACATTTTTGATTTTTATGAAAATCGAAGTGTAGAATAGTTATCAATTATCGGTTTGCCTTGCAGTGAGAGTCGTCAGTTAAGAGGTTATCGCTTAACGGCATCCTCTTTTAACCGACAATTGGCAACTGAAGACCGAAAACTATTTCTCTGTGATGTCCAAGTAATTATAGACTTTACTACAGTTATCAGGTTTCAGTTAGGTACGGATAGGACCAAGGCATGTAAGCCCAACCAACGGGCCGGGCTGGATATACGGAGAAAATCGTCCTTTCCACAGCCGCTCTAATCGAACCGCAAGGAACAGTAAAAGAATGATTTGGCATATTGTTACACGCGAACTTTTAGACCATCTCACGAGTCTCCGCTTTGCCTTAACCACGCTCATTCTTGTGGCATTGATGGGCACCAACGCAATTGTACATCTTCAGACACATCCGGAGCGAGTTCGGAAGTATTCCGAGAAGGTTAACGCGTCTCAGACCGAATTGAAATCCCGAACGCAGTTGTATGCGCTGCTGCAAAAGGGGCCCGGTAAACTTTACAAACGTCCCTCATCTCTCGCCTTCATTGCTGATGGAGGGGACGCACTTCTACCAGACGAAAGCGTGGATGGTGGTTTCTGGAGACTCTACGGACTTACCTATATTTGGTCGATGGGCGTTCCGCGTCTGAATATGGAGGCACTCAGTAATCTGCGTCCCACGGCTACAGCGATTGATTGGGTCTTTATCATCACCTATCTGCTCTCCTTCATTCCGCTCCTGTTTACCTTTGATGCACTCTCTGGGGAACGAGAACGCGGGACGCTGCGGTTGTGTCTTGCCAATTCAATTTCGCGTCCTGCCCTGTTAGTCGGTAAATTCCTTGGTACCTTCATCACAGTTCTTATCGCCTTCTATTTCGCCGTGTTGTTCAATCTCGCCATTATTTCTACTGAGAGTTGGACGCAGCTCGGCGGAGCAGACTGGGGACGTGTAGGGCTCATCGTCCTCATCGCTTCTTGCTATGCTGGCATCTTCATCGCTGTTGGGCTTATCGTCTCCGCGATGACCCGAGAAAGCCGATTAAGTCTCGTTGTCCTATTGCTAATCTGGGTGACCGTTGTGGTGTTTATGCCGTCAACCCTCGGTACGCTCTCAACAAAATGGATGCCCCCGGTTCAAACACACCATCAATTTCGGATGGCAAAAGGGACCGCCTTCGACGAAATTAAAAACGATTTCCTAAATAAAAGGGAAACTTTAAGAGAACGCCGTCAATCAGTAGAAACCTCTCAGGAAGAAGTGGCAGAGGTAGACACCTCAGAATTAGAGATCCAGCGCGAGTTCGTTAGCAAAGACATGGAGACGCGCGAACGGTTGAGCCGTCAGCACCTTGCCGCACAAAGTGCCCAAGTGCTGCGCGCAAGACAGATAACCCGGTGTTCCCCAGCGGCGATGGTCCAATACGCACTTGAATCTATGGCAGGTACTGGGTTTAATCGCCACTTGCAATTCTTAGAATACGTCAATCTTCATATCCGACAGTTCCGAAACTTTATCGTTGAAATGGATAGTGCGGATGCAGAAAGCCTTCACTTCATCGGTATCTCAAAAGGTATGTCGAAAAAACCTGTCTCACCCGAGGCTATCCCGATATTTGAGGATCAATTGACTTTTCAGGATACGCTCAACCCCGCCTTGGTGGATATGCTGTTGCTTATTTTACTGCTCAGTGTGTCTCTTTCAGGGGCATTTCTCGTCTTCCTGCGTTCGGAGGTATAAATTACAAGACTCACGCAAACATTTTGCTGGCGAGTTTCCTAACTTCGCGACTCCGAACGATAACATCACTATTCTACAAAACGCTTCGACATGTGTTATTAATGCCAATTGACCACCTTCCGAAATTATGCCCCTCTTTTCCCATAACTCGCGTCTTTATATACAAGTGAACAAAAATACGCTTTCTGGAGTTTGTGGTGAAAAACGAAGACGTTGTATTAATCAAACGTATCCTTGCGGGTGATGAGAACGCTTTTGCGAGTTTGATCAGAAAGGACCGGAAGCAGGTTCACGCGCAGGCGTTGAGACAAATCAATGACTTCCAGATCGCTGAAGATATTGTACAAGAGATCTTCCTGCAAATCTATCAGCGGTTGGAAACCTTGGAAGACCCAACGCTGTTTCCGAAATGGCTTATACGATTGTGAATTGACGCTGTATCGCATTGCTCCGCAAAAACGGGCTACAAACCGAGCCACTGGAAGAAACAGACATCTCAGAGATGATTTACAAGAAAGTGAGATAGAGAAAGTCGTGGAGACGTTAATGGACGCTACATTAGTGGCGCGCACGGAAGACGATCTCATTGAACCGAAAAACGACGCTGTCTCCTTTTTCCTGAATTTTGTGAGTATGACGATTGTCCATCTTGGGCATATCAAGCCTGAGAATTAATCTCGGTTTTCATTGGCGAGGGTTTTAGAAGAACCGGAACGCGGTTTTTTCTGACCTTCGCCACTGCAACGCCATCTTTTAGGCAAACCCTCCGACAAGTATTTTCCTTTCAAACCCATTTTTCAAAATTATGCACCTATTTCGCGCTAATTCGCGACATATTATATACTGAAGTGAATTGATCGCTTGTTTTTCTCGTTTTGTAAGCGACTTACCGGAGAAATGCGGAAGTATAGTTCGTCCTTTTGCTGAAAATAGTCTTTGTGGAGACACAGATGAAAAGCGATGATGTTGAGTTGATCCAGCGTATCCTTGTCGGTGATGAGGCTGCCTTTGCGAGTTTGATTAGAAAATACCAGAAGCAGGTGCACGCGCATGTCCTGCGGAAAATAGGAGATTTCCACGTTGCCGAGGATATCACACAGGAAATTTTCTTGGAAGTCTATCAGAGACTGGAGACCTTGGAAGAACCGGTACTGTTTCCAAAGTGGCTCTATACGATTGTGGATCGTCTCTGCATCGCATGGTTCCGAAAAAACCGAATACGGACTGAGTCCTTGGAGGAAACCCACATCTCAGAAATTGAGATGGAGGCGTATTCCCGATACGTTGCTACAGAACACGCGAAAATTGCGACTGAGACACAACGCGACTTGGTTAAAACGCTCCTTACCAAGTTAAAAGAGAGCGATCAAGAGGTTATCACACTCCACTATTTTGAAGAGATGACCTCTTCAGAAATAGGGGCGCATTTAGGTGTGTCCGAGAATACCGTTAAGAGTCGGCTCCACCGGGCGCGACAGCAGTTAAAGAGATATCAATTCATGATTCAAGAGGAGTTAGGCATTACAGGTGAAGGAGACCGTCGCTCCCAAAAACAGTTGAAAAGGGGAACTATCATGACAGATGAAACGAAAACAGACTTAACGAATTATACACCTGCGCACCGTGGAAAAGTCCGAGATCTATATGACCTCGGAGACGAACTTCTGATTATTTCCACAGATCGGATTTCCGCCTTTGATGTTGTTCTACCAAACGGCATTCCAGATAAAGGGAAAGTCTTGACCGGTTTATCCAAATTCTGGTTCAAGTACACCGAATCCATCGCCGACAATCATCTCATTTCAACGGAGGTCGAAGAATATCCTGAATCTTTGCAAACTGACGCAGACCTTCTTGAAGGACGCTCTATGCTTGTTCACAAAGCCGATCGGGTTGATGTTGAGTGTGTCGTGCGTGGATACCTGGCGGGTTCCGGTTGGTCCTCCTATCAGAAGACCGGGGAAATCTGTGGTCAGAAACTTCCAGACGGACTGCGGGAATTTGATCGGCTTCCAGAACTTCTGTTCACGCCAACAACCAAAGCCGAACAAGGCGAGCATGACGAACCGATCTCCATTGAGGAGATGCGTAACGAGGTCGGCAGCGAGCTTACAGATCAGTTAATTGATATCAGTTTCGCACTTTTCAGAGCCGCCAGCGAGCACGCCGAAAGCACTGGGATTATCCTCTGCGATACGAAGTTTGAATTCGGGCAACGCGACGGAAAACTCATCGTCATTGATGAGGTCTTCACGCCGGACTCCTCTCGGTTCTGGCCCGCAGATCTCTATGAACCTGGTAAACCGCAGCAGAGTTTTGACAAGCAGTTCGTGAGAGATTACCTTTCCGACATCGGTTGGAGTAAACAACCTCCTGCCCCTGAATTGCCAGAAGATGTTATTTCTAAAACAAGTGAAAAATATCGCGAGGCATATCGCCTCATCGTCGGTGAAGCACTGTAGCACACGGGAGAGAATGATGCCGTCCCTTTTTCCTGCACTTTGTGAGTATGACAATCGTCCATCTCGGACATATCGAACCTGAGAATTAAACTCAGTTTTCGCTGGCGGGGGTTTGGAAGAACTGGAACCCGGTTTTTTCTAACCTTCGCCACTGCAACGCCATGTTTCAGGCAAACCTTCCGACAAATATTCCCTTTCAAACCTACTTTTTTTCAAAATTATGCACCCTTTTTTCTCAGATCGCGTCATTATATACTGAAGTGAGCGGATAGCATGTTGTACATCTATTCGAGAAGCGTGTAATATGCTTGGTGAAAAGAGTCTTTCTGGAGATGTTCGATGAGAAGTGACGATGTTGGGTTGATCCATCGCATCCTTGCGGGTGATGAAAATGCCTTCGCGACCTTGATTGAAAAGTATCAACGGCAGGTTCACGCGCTTGCGTTTCGGAAAGTAGGGGATTTTCAGACTGCTGAGGATATTACACAAGAGACTTTCCTGCAAGTCCATCAGAAACTCGCAACGCTAAATGATCCAACAAAGTTTTCAGGGTGGATCTATGCGATTGCGAATCATCTGTGTATCGCATGGTACCGAAAAAATCGGTTACAGACTGAGGCATTGCAAGAGATCTACATCTCAGAAATAGAGACAGAGGCATATTCTCGGTATATTGCGAGGGAACATGCGAAAACAACTGCCGAAGTGCAACACGATTTGGTCAAAAGCCTCCTTACCAAGTTGAAAGAGAGGGACCGGGAGGTTATCACACTTCACTATTTTGAAGAGATGACCTCTTCAGAAATAGGCGAACTCTTAGGCGTATCTGAAAATACGATCAAGAGCCGCCTCCATCGCGCGCGGCAGCAGCTAAAGAAGTACGAACCCATGATTCAAGAAGTATTAAACATCACAACCACAAGCGAAGGCGAACATCGTTCCCAACCGCTGTCGGAAGGAGAAACCATTATGACAAATGAAGTGAGAAACGGATCCAAGGTTGAAGCAAAGTTGGAAGAAATGCAGCGTCAGATCACCGATTTACAAGCGCAAATTAAGGACATTGCGGCTAACTCGGATGCTTCTACTAACTCAGATAAAAAACAAGCACTTAATGCATTACTCCGACTCCCTGATCATGCGAAAGACCCAATCACGTGGTGCTACGCAGGTGCCTATCATGCCGCCTCTGGCCAGAGATCAAGCCGCGGCTCAGTCTGGACGACCAGCACCGATAAATTTCTATCCAACGCACCCGATGCTGAAATCGTGAATCTTGCGAAATACTTTACGAATCCTACCGTAGTCGCTGTTTTAAGACATTTAGTGGAGGGCAAAAAATCGGTTGCGGATTTAGCAAACGGCTGTGGTATTTCCGAAAGTGAGATGGAGGAAACCGTGGAAATGTTAGCAGATGGAGCGTTAGTGAAGCGTACGGAAGACGATCTCATCGAACCTAAAAACGATGCGGTTTTCTATTTCTTGAACTTCGTCGGTATGGTAACCGTCTATCTGAACCCTGAAGACTATCATTCTCAGGATTAATTGAGGAGAAGCTATAATGACAGAAGAAGCAAAAGATCACGTTGAACTCGAAGCAAGGCAGTCTTTGCTGAAAGACAAGCATCATGCTCTCAAAGCAAAACTGGAGAGGCTACAGGATTTTCGCAAAGAAGTTGTCGAAACAAAAGACCGTACGCTTGCTGAGGTAGACGAGAAAATTCAGTTCATCAATGAGGAGATACACGTTTGCGAGAACGAACTTTCAAAAATTGCTGATCTGTAAGCGGAACTTCAGCATCTGTTTTCGTAGGTTGGGTTGAGCGGTAAAGGCCCAAACAGTTCTGTTTATAGGGTAAATTCCGCCCTGCCATGAATCTTTGAGGTAAAGAGATATAGCGAAACCCAACAAACAAATCACGTTGGAAATAGAAAAACGTTGGGTTTCACGAAGCCTCTGGTATTTTCAGGGTCCCTCCTGGAAGTAATCTTCGCTATACACTTTTTAGTAGATTCCCATTCAACCCAACCTACAACATTCAAGATGTTTTGTCAAACTCACGTTAATACCAAAGTATGACACAGTTTTAAAGTCTTGCGTAAGTCCTATATTAGCAAATTCCAGATATTTATCTCCGCACAAAATGCACAATTTTCGTCTTGTACTATCAAAACATATTAGATCGTAGGAATAGGGCAATGTTTTGGGTACTATTGAGGCGTGAGATTCTCGCGCATCTAATCACATTTCGTTTTGCTATTACGGTGATTACCTGTCTGCTGCTGGTTGCCACAACCATGTTCATCAGAATTAACGATTATGAACAACGGTTAGCAAGTTACAATGCCGCCAGAGATGCGCACCGTGATGAACTTTTGGCCACCCGAACCTATTCCTTTTTAATGCCAAAGGTTGATCGACCGCCGAATCCGATGAGTATTTTTAACGCCGGTATGGACAGTCGGCTCGGCAATACGCTGCGAATCTATTACACACATGTCCCTGTCTTGTGGGATGCGCATTCCCACAGTTCTGGCAATTTTTTCATCGATCATTTCTACCGAATCGACCTCGTTTTTGTTTTTCAGTTTGTGCTTTCATTACTGGCACTGCTGTTTGCTTACGATGCGATTGCAGGCGAACGTGAAAGCGGGACAATGCGCCTGACAATGAGCCATCCGGTGAGACGTGGAAGCATTTTGGGCGCGAAGTACGTTGGTGCAATGACATGTCTAATCCTACCGCTCATCATCAGTTTTATCATCGCCTTGATTTGGATCGTATCAACGGGTTCAATCGTCTTTAGTGAAGCGGATTTTCTACGAATTGCTGGCATCCTACTAACTTCGATTATCTATCTTTCTGCTATCTATTTGATAGGATTTTTTATTTCTGCATCAGTGCACCGCACCGCAACAGCACTCATGATCTCTCTATTTGTCTGGGTGGTATTGGTATTGGTTTATCCTTCTGTTAGTGTGTCGGTGGTTGATCAACTGATAAAGCCGCAAAGGAGTCTGATAGATTCGAGTTACGATGCGATGTGGCAAATACGAGAGACAGCCAATGAAGAGGCTATGGAATATCTTCGGAACGATGGGATTGCAGGCGAAAGCGACCACTTTAACGTAGAAGGCTCTCGCGGTGGATTAAATGTAGGTCTCAATAACCAAAGAACGCTGATGCGTATAAACTTTAGAGCTTATGATTGGCAATCCATCAGCCCGGAATCTGAAAAACGCGTTCCACATGTTATCCGCTACCATCAATTCTTAGCACCCTTACACATTGACGCAGCAGAGAGAATGGGATTGATACGCCTGCCTGCCTTAGATCAAATCCGGTTTCGGAGAGCCAGAATCGCGCAGAATCTACTTCGACTTTCCCCGGCAGCGATGTATAATCTCGCAACACAGGCGTGGTTGGGAACAGACCTTGATGGCGTTGTGGACTTCTTTGAGACGGCGCGCCACTACCGACGCACGCTGATTAATTACTTTTATGATGAAGATGCCTTTTCAAGTCGACAGTGGTTTGCGAGCGATAAAGGTGCCATCAACTTAGACGATCTGCCGAGATTTGTCTATCAACGCGCCAATCTCTGGATAAACGCTACACGGGCACTCCCCGACCTGCAGTTATTGATACTACTCAATGTTGCGTTGTTCTTGGCGACCTTTGCCATTTTCGTCAGGCAGGAGATTTAGGTTTTAAAAAATGATTTTTCACATCGTCATACGGGAACTGTACGATCACTTAAGCAGTCTCCGCTTTGCACTGACAACACTATTAATTTTAATACTGATGATTGTCAATGCCGTTGTGTATCTTGGAGAATACAAGCAGCGAATTGATATCTATCGAGGACGGACTATTGCCTCACAAAACCGATTGCAATCTCGGTGTGAGACACTGTATGATCTGGCTCTAAGGGGCCCTGGGCACCTCTACAAAAAACCGAGTCCTCTATCTTTTTCTGCAGATGGCGGCGAAAAACTCCTGCTTGACGAAGTCCGCGGTAACACTGACGGTCGGACACGCCGCTGGTGGAACGGAGATACTTCCTACGAATTCACAGAAATATGGGGGTTAACCTATCCCCCCAATGTTGATATACTGTTCATTGCAGAGCAGGTTCCAAGCGAGAGAAGTATTATGCCGAGCTATATCAAAATCGATTGGGGATTCGTGACGGCTGTTCTACTAAGTTTCATGGGTATTCTGTTCACGTTTGATTCCATTTCCGGTGAACAAGAACGTGGCACACTGCGGTTGATGCTATCAAATAGTATTTCACGGAGTGCCGTGATTTGTGGTAAATTTCTCGGTGCTTTCTTTACGATTGCAATCCCTTTTTTATTTGCAGCGATTGTCAGTATCTTCATCATATACCTTTCAGAGACCGTTCCATTCAGCAGCAGCCATTGGGTACGGTTGGGTTTGATCATCTGTGTCGCCTTGATTTATACCTCAATTTTTATTTTTTTGGGAATCCTTGTTTCCAGTCGTATTAGAGAGTCCTCGACGAGCTTGGCGGTTCTATTGTTGATTTGGACGGTTTGGGTGGTGCTACTGCCAAATGCTCTCGGTTCCGTCGGTAACCGTTTGCATGCCCGTCCCCCCGCCAGAGAATTTATGGCGCAGGCTCGGGATTCACGCGAAGATTTACAAAGACGCTACTTTGCTCGTATCAAAGAACCGCCCAAACGAGAAACTCCGGCGACAATCGCAACAGCGTTAGGTGCGGAATATGTTAATAAAGATGCAGAATTACGGGATCGCTTGCATACAGGCTACCTTTCAGCGGAACTCCGTCAGATTCAAACGGCTCGTTCACTTACCCGTATTTCGCCAGCAGCTATTGTGCAGTATGCTTTTGAAGGGCTGGCGGGTACCGGTTTGCCTCGCCATTTAGACTTCATCACTCAAACACGCCAATACGCCAAACAGTTTCGACAATTCCTCATTGATACGGATCGCGCAGACCCTGAAAGTCCACATGCGGTCGGTATTCCAGAAGGGACATCGCAAAAACCTGTGAACTTCGATGCCGTCCCGAAATTTGAGGATCAACACCGTTTTCGTGCGGATTTTAATGCCGCAATCATCGACCTCCTACTGTTGATTCTGTTCCTGCTGGTGCTGTTCGTTGGCACGTTTCTCTCTTTTCTGCGTATGGAGATTGGATGATTTTCAAGTGCCATCATACCACTGAAAATTGATAGATTTGCCTACCACAAACAGTCATTCCCTGATTTGACTTTCTTTGCTAAATGTGCTATTATCATTTATTAGCGCGTATCTGATAAATAAATTTTAGCGTCCTTTGCACTCTAAAAATATGCACCCTTTTCACTGACAAGTCGTGTCATTAAATAATAATTGAAGGCTTTGTTACTCGGCAAATATGCTGGAATGAATAGTTTTATCCGGAGAACAGATGCATAACCTCTTTTCTGCACGGTGTTGGATTCTTGTTTTCTTCAGTCTCTACGTTACCGTTGCACACGCTCAAGATAATGTCCCAACGCACCCCGTTGATGGCACGTTCATCAAAGAATGGCTGGTGTTAGGTCCCTTTTTCCCAGAGGATTTGGAGACCGATTTCCTCGCGTCTGCTAACGGCGAGGCTTCTGCTAATCCCAAACCCGGCGATACAGTGACCACTTCTGAAGGAGAAACCTTGACGTGGACGGTATATCGCTCCGAAGGAAGCATCGTCAATTTGCTTGATGCCGTTGGAAATCATCGAGAAGCGGTTTGCTATGTGTTCTGCCTGCTGGAAAGCAATATGGATGGCGACGGAGAAATCCTTGTTGGCAGTGATGATGGCGTCGCGGTTTTTCTGAACGATCAAAGGGTACACACGCAAATAGTTAGAAGGCCGCTCGTTGCGGATGAAGATAGGGTTCCTGTTTCATTGCGTCAGGGTAAAAACCGCTGCCTGATAAAGGTCTCAAACGGGTTGGGGAATTGGGCATTAACAACGCGTGTGCTTCCACCGACACGTGCGGTGATAACCGGGATCATTACCGATGCGTCGGGAAAGACCTTAGCCAATGTCCCCCTGCACCTATGGCAGGGCAGCACTATGATCGCCAAAACAGAAACTGATGCCGAAGGCTTTTACCAGTTTTCAGTCTATCCAGCAAGTGGACACTATGATATTCAAGCCACCCATGGAGATAAAGGTAATTGGGAAATAGGAGTCCAACTTTCTGCAGGTGATCGTGCGAAAATGAACATGACTTTAGGGAAGGCTATTAGTATCTCAGGGAACGTATTGGCACTTGACAATAATACCCCAAATGCTGGTGTTCTTGTGGAGGCAATTTTGATCGGAGGGGATGGTGTCAGTCAAAGGAGAGCAACGACTTTCTCAGACAGCAGAGGTAGGTATCAATTCACCAACCTGATTGCTGGGTCGTATCAAATACGTTGCCACACCTGGGACACGCCTAACGATAAGTCAAGTATAATCGTCCCTGTTGACCTACAAAATACGGTTAATATAGATTTTCGTTTTCCACCTTTCAAACATGGGACATGGAAGCACTATACTTACCTTGATGGATTGGGACATAACCATGTCCGGAGGATTTATCAGGACCGGGAGGGTTTCCTTTGGTTCGGAACTGACACAGGGGGGGTCTCTCGATATGATGGTGAAAAGTTCGTCAACTTCACCACCGACGATGGACTTGCAGGTGACTCTGTCTGGACAATCCACCAAGACCGAGACGGATTTTTATGGTTCGGTACCTTGGAGTATGGGGTCTCTCGATATGATGGTGAAAAGTTCGTCAACTTCACTACCGACGATGGACTTGTAGCTAACGTTGTTTTGACGATCCACCAAGACCGAGACGGACACTTATGGTTTGGAACAAGCGATGGCATCTCTCAATACGATGGCGAAAAGTTTGTTAACTTCACTATTGACGATGGACTTATATCTAACTACACCTTGGCGATCCACCAAGACCGAGACGGACACTTATGGTTTGGAACAAACGGTGGCATCTCTCAATACGATGGCGAAAAGTTTGTTAACTTCACTACCACTGATGGCCTCGCTAACAATACTGTCCCGGCGATCCATGAAGACCAAGGAGGATTCCTCTGGTTCGGAACAAACGACGGAATTTCTCGATACGATAATGATCAGTTTGTTAATTTTACAACCACTGATGGACTCCTTCACAATTCTATCTGGGCGATCCATGAGGACCGAAATGAATTCCTCTGGTTTGGAACAAACGGTGGTGGTGTTTCTCGATATGATGGTGAAAAGTTCGTCAACTTCACTACCACTGATGGCCTCGCATCTAACCATATATGGGATATTTTTCAAGACAGAGAAGGGGGCTTCTGGTTTTTAACCTCGGGTGACGGAATCAGCCAATACGATAGCAGCGGATTTATTAACTTCACTACTGCTGATGGTCTTGTGAGCAACACTATTTACACAATTTACCGAGACTGGGAGGGATCCATCTGGTTCGGAACAGACAGCGGAATTAGTCAATATGATGGCAATGAGTTTATCAACTTTACAACCGATGATGGACTCGCACAAAATGACATCATCTCAATTTATCAGGATCAAAAGGGAGCCTTCTGGTTTGGAACAAACAGCGGTGGTGTTTCCCAATACGATGGTGAAAAGTTCGTCAACTTTACTACCGATGACGGACTCGCCTCTAACTCCGTATGGGCGATCCATCAAGACCGAGAGGGATTCCTCTGGTTTGGAACAACCGGTGGTGGGATCTCTCGATACGATGGTGAAAAGTTCGTCAACTTCACTATTGATGACGGACTCACACACAATGATGTCATCTCAATTTATCAGGATCGAGAAGAATTCCTCTGGTTTGGAATCCGGGGTGGCGGTGTCTCCCGATATGATGGTGAAAAGTTCGTCAACTTTACGACTAATGCCAGACTTGCATCCGACTCTGTATGGGCGATCCATCAAGACCGAGAAGGATTCCTCTGGTTTGGAACCCGAGGCAGCGGTGTCTTTCGATATGATGGCGATCAACTTGTTAATTTCACGACCCATGATGGACTCGTACAAAACGATGTGTCCTCAATTTACGAGGCCGAAGAGGGATCTCTCTGGATTGGAACGTTCAGCGGTGGTGTCTCTCAATATGATGGCACCTCATGGGTATCTTTAGATACACGAGATGGACTCATAGGTAATCGGGTTTTGGGAATTTGCCAAGATTCGGAGGGGAGGTTCTGGTTTGCAACGTTTGATGGGGTGACCCAATACAATCCGAATCGGGTTCCACCGCGTGTGCGTATCGTTTCAGTTCAAACCCACAAAACATCTGCACAAACTGGTTCTCTTGAGACAATCGAAGACATTACCACCAATACGCGTGTAACTATCCAGTACAGCAGTATTGACTTCAAAACCGTGAAAGAAAAACGACAGTATCGGGTTCGCATCAAAGAGATTGACTCCGATTGGCACAAACCGACACTATCGGATACGTTCAACATCAGTTTTGACAAACCGGGAACTTATACTTTTGAGGTCGTTGCGATTGACCGAGACCTAAACTACTCTGCTCCTGCAAACCTGACGTTGACAGTTGTATTGCCGTGGCACCAAAATGGATGGATTCTCTATCCTTTAGGTGGCGCGATTGTGGTTTTACTGTTGTTTTGTGGTATTCTTGTCTACCGCTATTACCACCAGCGTCAACAGGTTTTAGCCTATCAACGGGAAGCAGTTTCCGAACTCGCTGATGCACAAGAGATGCAGATGGGGTTGATACCGCAAACCGCACCTGAAGTTCCAGGACTTGAGGTTGCAGGCGTTTGCATCTCCGCCCGCACCGTCAGTGGGGATTTTTTTGACTATATCCATCTCAGCGACGGCACGCTCGCCATTGTGTTGGCAGATGTTACCGGCAAAGGTATGAAAGGCGCAATGAATGCCGTTCTATCTTCTGGGGTGCTCCATTCAGAAGCGAAGTCGGGGGTATCTCCATCTCAAATGTTGCAGGCACTGAACCAAAATCTTTATCCTCGATTTCAAAGATACACCAATTGTGCGATGGCGATATTGACCATTGACCCAACGGATAAGACGTTTAGATATGCCAACGCCGGAATCCCTTATCCTATTATCAAACATCGTGAAAACGATGTTGAAGAACTTCCGATAGATGGAACACCATTGGGTGCTTTTCGATTTTCTGAATATCAAGAAACACCCCCTATTGACCTAAAACCTGGGAATGCGATTATCCTTTTCAGCGATGGCATTGCTGAAGCACCTCAAAGGCATAACCCTGACCGATTCTATATGGAGGCTGACCGTTTAGTTGATCTTATCAAAGGAATGGACGAAACAGTGAGCGCAGAAGCGGTGATAGATGCGATTATTAGCGATGTCCGTGATTTTTCTGGTGACGCTCAGCAGAACGACGATATGACGATTGTGGTTATCAAAGCAGTGTGAAAATCGTTAGAATAGTAGGCACGCGCTGTCGTGCCACCACTCTATTGTAGCTATCAGATTAAAGGAAACCAAATGCCCATATTAACACAAGCACATCGCGACTATTTTGATGAGTACGGATATATGGTGATTGAAAATGCCGTTCCTACTGAACTGTGTGAACCAGTCGTTGACGCAATTTTTGCATTTTTAGAGATGGACCCTTCAGATCCAGACGGCTGGTATCAAGCACCTCACAAACCCGGCGCAGGTATGGTGGAGATGTATTTTCACCAAGCGATGTGGAACGTATATCAACACCCACCCATCCACCAGATTTATAGTGAGGTTTATGGCACAGAGCGGATTTGGGTTCACATTGATAGAGTCAACATGAAACCGCCTAAACATCCCGACTACCCTGAGTGGGACCATAAGGGCATGTATCATTGGGATGCGGACACCTCAAAGTTACCCGTTGGGTTTAGTACACAAGGCGTTTTGTTTCTCAGAGACACAGCCGACAATCAGGGGTCTTTCGTCTGTTGGCCCGGTGCGCATAAGTCGCTGATTGATGAAGAAAACCCATGGGTGCCAGAACTTACGCCGGAAATATATAGGGAAAAATTCATACAGGTGCCAGCGAAGGCGGGTTCATTGCTTATATGGCATGTCGCGCTTCCGCACGGTAATGGTCGCAATACTTCCGACAAACCACGGTTGGCACAATACATGAACTATTATCGCGCGCCTAATCCTATGAATGAAGAACGGCAGCAAGAACGCATTACATTATGGCAGGAGCGCAGAGCATTAGGACGTGGACCCTATCCCGGTGATCCGAGGGGATGGGAAGCCAAGAACTATGGGGCACCAGAACTGACACCGTTGGGACGGAAATTATTAGGGCTTGATTTGTGGGATTAATACGTCTTAATCATCGCCCAACTTGTGGCTAATTTCCCTTGTGGGTCCACACCGAGTGCTGCTTGCAATCCGTTGTCCATGATTGCCTCAATTTGGTCTTTAGTCAAATCTACGCTGAAGATAGCAACTTCATCGAACAGACCGAACATAAATTGGTGGTGCGCCAGAAAGTCCCCCATATTAACCTCTTGTGCCTCATCATTCGTATCCATCGCTTGATCGTTGCCTTCCTTGGACTGAAGTTTACCATCAACATAAAGATCGTGGTCTTTCACGGCATCCGAGCCTTTCGGAAAGACGACCGCCATGTGATGCCACTCTTTATCACAAACGTTGTCTGCGCCGAAATTTTGTCCGCCAGCGACTTCAATCCTCAAATTGCATTCGGCACCTCTCAGATGCGCTCGGACGTAATATTTTTCTCCAGTAAGATTTGGGCCCCATTTCACCCATGAATGCTCTCTTGTATCCCCGGCTTTAAACCAGAAGACCACCGTTCTGGGATCTGTGCCGCCGACTCCAGCGTATCCGGGAACAACCAGATTGTCGTCCTTGCCATCGTAATCCAGACACGTCCCAAACACACCTTTGACGTATCCTGCCCCAGATATATCGCCATCTCTACCATTCTCAGAAATATCTTTGGCAACGTTGCCTTTGCCTTCGTCGAAGAGATAGGCGACCTCAACAGTTTTCAAATCAATCGGCGCAGAACGGCTGATATTTGTCCATAACAACCCAAAAACGATAAAAATCAACCAAACGAACAAAAATCTACTTTGATTTTCAACTCTCATCTCTATTTTTCTCCTTGGTCGAAAACACTGCAAGATATCCAGTCCAAGATCCTATATTTCCAATGGGAGGACTCGGGCCTAAGGATGTGGGTCTAAGATTTTTAATGATATGCATTGTAGCAAAATCAATCAAAATAGGCAATTAAAAAGATAGGACAGAAATAGGAAATGTCCGCATTATAAAGGAGCGTTCTAATACGGATTTTTCTCAAAAGTGTAGATCCCGTGCTTATAGACAAGCAGGAGTTCACCGCGTATATCAAGTACCATGTTATATTTCGAGAACCCTTGACAGATACCGCGGACCGCGATGGCGTTGCGAAGCGTAATCGCGACTGCATCCCCGACAGCGACCCGCATATCCACCAACCGGCGTTCTGCTATTTTCTTCACGGCTTTCAACCCTAAATCTTTGACACCTTCGTGGATTTGCAGATACGGTGAAAAGCGTCTGGCGTTTTCCACCGAGAATACCAGCAGGACTTCCAATTTGGGCAGTGGCGACGCGCCAGCGAGCAAAAGATTGTACTGGGTAACTTTTCGTACTCGCTCATCGCGAATACCGTCATACGTTATCAATCTCACAAGCGACTGATCGGTTTGAAAGGTTCGCGTCAAAAGGTATTGTTCTGAATACGGGTTATGGATGCTCTGTTTTTCTGCCATGGATGTGAGTTGTTGTTGTGTTTTCATCGTTTTTGTGTCTTCTTAAAATAAAACAAAATCCTTGCAAGGTATTAACCTAATTTGTCATCTCAATATTATTGAAAGTCTGAATGTAATAATCATAGCAAGGTAGACGAAATAATTGAAGAGAAAATAACATTGTTTACGGAAAGCTCGTCTGAAAAACGCACGGGTGGAAAAATTTTTCAAAAAAAATTTGACAAAAGGAAAAACGTATGATATAATTAACAGTGTTAAGTTAAATAACTTTGTAAATAAAAGGTGAAGTAATGGGCATAAAAGAACGGAGAGTAAGGGAAAAAGAACAGTTGCAACAACAAATTCTTTCTGCGGCGCGAGAGTTGTTTGTCAATGAAGGCTATGAGAACGTCTCCATGCGAAAGATTGCCAACAAGATCGAATATTCACCAACGACGATCTATCTCTATTTTACGGACAAAGCAGATCTTTTAGATTCCGTTTGCAAGGAGACACTCCTGAACCTGCTAAACACGCTTGAGCAGCTAAAAAGTAATATAAGCGATCCGGTCGAGACGCTGAGAAAAAGTGGGCGAGCATACGTCGAGTTCGGTCTGAAATATCCACAAGATTATAAACTCACGTTTGTTATCCGTCCGCAGTTCCAGAAGGGGTTAGGTCTGGAAGAGGGATCGGTTGGCGAAAAAGTGTTTGATTATTTGCGTGAAATGGTTTCTGAATGCATTCGGCAGCAGGTATTTCGCCAAGTAGATGTCGAGACTACCGGTCAGGTCATGTGGTCAGCGGTTCACGGTGTCACACTGCTCCTAATTGATTTTCCCGATTTTCCTTGGACAGAGAAAGATAAATTAATTGACACGGTAATTCACACAACAATTGAGGGTTTAAAGGCATAGATTCAAAACTATTTGGTGAAAGCCAAATATATTTTTTCGTCTATAACTTAACACTGTAAACTTATTTATCTATGTTAACATACGGAAAACCCGAAAGGAGACTAAAATGAAAAAGCGAAACCTATCCAACAAACGCTTTCTTTCCGCAAAGCCAGGCTCAGTAGCCGGACGCATAGGGCAGTTCCGACGAAACCTGTTCTCTATACTGGTTTTTGGTGTCCTTCTATCCGGATACGCAGGTCTGCTTGGCGAAGCGGTCGAACAGACGATGCCTGCTACCGCGGAATTCACTTTCGAGCAGTATGAAGTCAAAATCGGTACTGCGAAACGCAAGACGGTTTTGACGGGATTCCTGCTTGATGGTGATTTCGCTGAACTTGCTGTCCTGCACATCGACGAGAACGACAACCAGCATTTGCGCATCTACGCGTTCGGCGACAACACTTGGGTACCGAAAGTCGACACAACGCTGCGTTCTGAAGTGTTGTTTGTTGATGTTGCAAACGTTGGTGGACGCGATCGTTTAATCACCTACAAGCAGGGTCGGTTGAACTGGTTTGATCCCGACTCGGCAACGGAACGCCCATTGGTGGTGGTTGCTTCCAACTTCAAGCCGCCTCGCAGCGGCGAAATCCCGCATGTGGACATCACTCGGGACGTGAATGGAGATGCTCGTGATGACTTGGTGGTGCCGGACTCTGATGGCTTCTGGGTGTTCATTCAGATGAGCGACGGTACGTTCGCCGAGAAGGTGAAGATTGGTCCATCCACCGAAATGGCGAGGATCCGCGGTGCAGATGGATATCGATACGACCCTTGGTCTCAGAGCCGTGTTCACGAAATTGACTACGACAGAAATGGTCGTACTGACTTGGCGTTCTGGAACGAGGACCACTTCAAGGTTCATCTCCAAAACGAGCGAGGCCTGTTTACCTCAAGGACCAAGACCTTCACGATCGATGTGGCATTCGACTCGGACCGGCTCTCCTTACTCGCCGCCGGAGATATGACAGGGAGGGTGCTGCACTCGTTGGCAGACCTGAACGGCGACGGTGTCGCCGACTTGGTGATTTTCAAACTTTCGGGCAAGAATATCTCCAACAAGCACTCCAGTTACGAAGTACATTTCGGCGCGCCAGCACCAAATGGCGGCATTGTGTTCGGACAAGATGTTAACATCGCGTTCGAGTCGGACGAAAGAATCCAGCTTGGGATGGACCGGCAGGACTTCAATGGCGATGGCAAGGTCGATCTGATGATCACAACCATTGATCTTGAGCACCTCCATGGTAGTCTCTGGAAGAGCATCAAGGGGTTCATGGGTGATGATGTCGGGCTGGGTCTCGAATTCTACCAAATGGAAGGAGACCGTTATCCCGACAGACCCAACACCACCCGCGGAATCGCGTTGGATGGTGTGCCGAGCCATCGCGAACCGGGGTGGGTGCCACTGGACATCGTGCTTCGCGGAGCGACGCACGAGAGCCGAAACACTGAAAAGAAGTACCCGCGCGCGTTCAACACGACTTTACGCATCGGGGATGTGACCGGCGACGGTCACTCAGACCTGCTCCTCGCGGATCACCCGCGGATCATGGTCGTCTTTGTCGGTGTGCCGGGACCGGAAATATTCGCTCAGCAGCCTCAGAGAGTGGCGATCGCTGCTCCCAACGATGAGGAGTACACCTGGTTGGTTGACCTCAACAAGGACGGGGTGCAGGATATCCTCATGCATCACCCATTCACGTTACGAGATGCTCACGGTGCCCCGAGAAAGCCTCCCGGAACTGAGCCGCATCGAGTGAGGATACTGATCGCCCAATAAATCTATTGCTTATTTTTTTGCTTGTATGTTAACACTGTTCATTTATTTATCTATGTTAATGTAATGAAAATTGGAAAGGAGGATAAACATGGAAAAGCGAAACGCATCCCGCAAACGCTGGATTTCCGCAGCTGAGTGCACACGACATTCTCGACGAAGTCTGCTCTCTATACTGGCTTTTAGTGTCTTTCTATCGGGATGCTCAGGTCTGTTTGGCAAAGGTGCTGCTCCGATACAGCACACTGCCACGGAATTTACTTTCGGGCAGCACGAGGTTGTCACCGGCACAGCGAAACACCAGACGGTTTTGACAGGGTTTTTTCTTGGTGGAGATTTCGCTGAACTTGCTGTGGTAAATATAGATAAAAATAAGAACCGACACTTGCACATTTACGCGTTCAGTGAGGGCACTTGGGTATCCGAACTTGACGCGCCGCTGCGTTCTAAAGTGTTGTTCGTTGATGTCGCAAACATCGGTGGGCGCGATCGCTTAATCACCTACGAGCAGGGTCGTCTGAACTGGTTTGATCCGGATTCGGCGGTGGAACGTGTATTGGTCAAAGTCACTACGAACTACAACGCGACGGGTGAAAGTGGGATCCCCTATGTTGACATCAGTCGAGACGTAAATCGTGACGGTCTTGACGACTTAGTAGTTCCAGACATTGATGGCTTCTGGATAGCCACGCAATTGCGCGATGGTTCATTCACTAACCCGATAAAACTCGGACCGCCCGACCCCTTTCTCGACGAGACTGCCTTGGACGATACTCGCAGTTACCGCGAGGTAGGGATAACGCCCTTAACTGTCCATTGGTATCTGAGTCGTATCCACCAGATAGACTACGACCAAGATGGACGCGGCGATCTCGTGTTCTGGAACGCGGATCATTTTGACGTTTACCGTCAGGATGCTCGCGGGATGTTTTCCTCGGCGGCGAAAACCTTCGCTGTTGACATCCCATTTGACACTGACGGTGCCTATTCGATCGCTTTTGATTTCAAGGACGAGAATATGTTCTCGCTCATGTTCGGCTTCAGAGAGAACACGAAGCGGCGGGTGCTGCACACGTTCCAAGATCTGAACGGCGACAATATTGCTGATTTGGTGATCCACGCGTTAGAAGGACGAAGTCTTGCGAAACAGCGTAGCCTGTACGAAGTGCATTTCGGCACGTCAACACCGGATGGAACGGTGTTCGCGCGGGATGTCAGTACGACAATTCGACCGCGAGGGACCGCTGGCGGGTTGCAGCCGTGGGGCTATTCGTCGCAGTGGTTCCAAGATTTTGATGGAGATGGTAAGACCGACATTCTTTTCAAGGACGTAAAGACTGGGCTTATTGGGATGAGCCGGGCGATGCTCGGCAAGTCGATTGCAATAGATCTCGAATTCTATCGCATCGGAGGCGATAGGCACTCCCACAAACCCGCTACTATTCGTAAAATCAGGCCGAACTTAGATCTCTTCGAGACAGATAAGGTCTTCTTTCCAGTCCTACTGCTTGGCGATGTGAACGGTGACGGACGCTCAGATTTATTGGTTGGAAAGAACTGGAAAGAGTTGCACGTCTTTCTCGGTGTACCGGGACCAGAACTGTTAGCACGGACACCTCAAAAGGTGGCAGTTGCTATGCCTAACAACGAACAAAACGCTCGACTGGTGGACCTCAATAAGGACAACAAGCAGGACCTCCTTATATATTATCCGTCCACTACTGATCCGCATCGGGTGGCACTGCTGATCGCTCAATGAACAAAATGGGTAGTTTATTTTTTCTAAAACTCGGTTTCCAGAACGGGGGCCAATTTATTCAAGGAGAAGACAATGAAACGCTTGACTTTTTATCTCACCAGTATCTTTTTCGGAATAACTTTAAGTTTCTCAGCGCAAGCACAAGGAACGGATCTCACGAAAAATTTCGGTATCGGACTCCAAGGCGCGACTCCGACATTTGGTGGAATTAGTTTCCGCTATACCGGACTGGCACCGGTATATCTTCAGACCGTTGGACGTTTTATCCTCAGTGATCAAGATAGCGATCACATGTTAGGTGCGGGCATTTCGTATGCCATCTTCGAGCATCAAAGCAGGTGGAACATATCTCGACTCTATTTCACCTTAGAGGGTGCGTGGCAGTACGAAAAAAGGAAGGATCTCCTCACGACGAGGTTAGGCGGTGGAATCGCCTTTGGCGGGGAGCTTGTATTTTCACTTGGTGGGATACCGCTCGGCTTGAACGTGGAAGTCGGTCAGGGGTTTGGTACGGAGGAAACCGACTCTGGATCCAAAGGTCTAGCTGGTGTCTACGTGGGGACGGGTATACATGCCTATTTCTAATGTAAACTTGATGTGAGGGCTTGCAAGATGGAAGGTTGGAAGATTGGAAGGTGGAAAGACCTTTTCCATCCTTCCAATCTTCCAGCCGCGGTTAAACGCTTCCACGCTTGCTTTCCTTTGTTTCCCGCGTGATCCTATTCAACCCGATCTACGCGCTTGCTGCGCCGAGACTTGTGTTTCCCATTCCTCCCAAGTCGGCTTGTGCCCTTCAGTGAGCACAACAAGTGGCACTCTACCACCTGTCAGTGCTTTGTCTTTCACGAATTCGGCAGCTTCACGCTGCTCGACAGTCAAATCAGCGCGATCGGGTGTGGGAAAGTAGCGGAAGTCGATACTCCATCGGGATTTCTGTGTTGTGTTCACTTTGCTGGTATGGACGCAAAGATTCGACATGAACAAGGCACCACCGGGTTCAAGCGGGATAGGCACGGGTGTACCACGCGCCTCGACATCTTCCTCCATTCGGACGTTTGAATCCGTGCCACGCGCACCGTCTAATAAACCCCAACGGTGACTGCCGGGAATAACCCAGCAACATCCATTTTCAACTGTCGCTTCGACCAGCGGTACCCACACCGTAACCATGTGGAGACCTGCGGTGTGTTTTTCCTTCTTTCCGATGGTTGATTGGTCGAGATATTGACTGTCTTGATGCCACGGAAACGAGGTAATCACGCTTCTGGGAAGTTTTGTCCGTAACGCTGGCGTACCGATATTCGAGACTTCAGAACCCAAGAGAAGGCGGAGCACATTGAGAACACCGGGGAGGTTGTAGAGGTCATAAAATTCGCGTCCGAACATACCAAAAGACCAGTTGCGAGGCAGGATATCTAACTCTTCACAGATCGCGGCATAGCGTCGTTCAAACGATTCGTCCTCGTAGCGCGACGATAGTTTACCTTCCGTATACAATTCATCGCTATAGGCATCAACTTTTGCCTTGATGAAGTCACGGATGGGATCTAAATCTCGGTTATCAATAATGTCTTTGACCACCACATACCCGTCACGCTCATAAGCGGTTTTGATTTCTTGGTCTGTCATTGGCTAATCTCCTTCCGTCGTTGTTGCACAATCTCAATATACATGTTATCATGAATGCTTAGCAGATGCAATATCTATTGAATTTCTCAACCGATAGACAAAGGAGAATAGGCGTGAAAATTACCGATGTGAAAGCGATGACGCTAAAGGGCTACAAACAGTGGAACTACGTCCAGATTGAAACCGACGCGGGATTGACAGGGATAGGTGAGGCACATCCTGGATCAGGAATCGCTGAGATTGTTCTGCAATTCAAGAACAGACTCGTCGGCGCAGATCCGAGAAACATAGAACCGCTCTACCACCGACTGATTGGTGCGGCGAGCAACCGATATGCAATGGGTCTATCGGCGATCGGCGGGATAGAGACTGCCCTGTGGGATCTGCTCGGCAAAAGTCTGGGTGTACCGGTCTATCAGCTGTTGGGTGGAAAATATCGGGATCGGATTCGACTTTATGCTGACGTTGGACATGGACGCGGAAACACACCAGAAGGTTGGGCACAGCGCGCTAAAGAAGGCGTTGCTGATGGCTACCAAGCAATTAAGTTTGACATTGACAACTCCGCAAACGAACTTAAACAGGATGCAGTCAACCGAGAACTGAGCACAGCAGAATTACAGAAAATGACAGCGTTGGTTGCCGCCGCACGCGAGGCAGTTGGCGATGGCATTGATATTAGCATCGACTGTCATAGTCTATTCAGTGTCCACTCGGCGATGAAACTCGCTGAACGTTTAGAGCCGTTTGATTTGATGTTCTTGGAAGACCCCGTGCCGAACGATAATGTCGAAGCGATGGCGAAGGTAAGTTCTGCAACGTCTGTCCCTATCTGTACGGGTGAATTCCTGTTTCGTCGAGACGGTTTCAGAGAACTGATCCAGACACAATCCTGTGATATGCTCCATGTTGATGTATCTGGCACAGGGGGGATACTTGAGGCGAAAAAGATTGCGGATCTGGCAGACTTGTATTATATGCCGTTTGCGGCGCATAATATCACATCGCCCATCGGGATGACAGCGACAGCACACGTTTGCGCTGCGGTGCGAAACTTCATCGTGATGGAACTTCCATATCACGCCGATCAGGTGGATTGGCGTTGGGATCTCGCAATCTCTGAGGAGCCGCTCATGCAAGATAACGCATTCGTGGTGCCGGAGCAGCCCGGATTGGGTGTCGAAATCAACGCAGATGTCGCGCGGGAACACTTGATGCCTGGATCCGACCACTTCGGTATATCTTAGTCTTTTGCTTTTATGGTTAACCCCTTGCTTTCCTCAGACTTGAGATAGGCATTCGGATCGTAAGACAGGGCGCCAGTTGGAAGCCATTTCCACAGTGCCCCGAGGTCTTGTTGTATTTGATTGATATAAAACTGTGGCAATTCTGTCGTTTCTTGTTCAAAGTAAGCTCGGAACTTGGTATCACTCTCAAATTGCTGAAGCATTTCTCTATTCATCTTCATTTTACCAACTCTCGCTTCCAGGCCTCTTATAACATTCGTCCACCGTGGAATCGGTTCCTTATTTACTCTGCAACGATTTGCAATCGATTTCCATGAGAATGCATGATTGTTTAAATCAATCATGTATGTGTAGAATTCGGTCCATGCGTAATTATTGGGTTTTACGTTCGTGCATAAATTGTTCATGAAATGAAATGGAATGGGTATGACACGATTGGCACGTTGGTAGTCGAGATTAAGGGATGCGGCTCTTCCATAAGCGGTAACGATATTGTAGGCTGGATATACGCCCGGTGTCATATCGACAAATCGTTTCGTCAATTCAAAAGGCTCTGCGCCTTGGTCGGTATCAAGTCCGAATACAAAGTTGGCTTGAACATAAGGGATATATCTCAAGATGGTGTTGACTTCATGAGAGATCTTTCGGACTTTCTCCATGCCTATCATTGACCCAGTTTTTGATTTGTTTCCGAGATCGAACCACGACTCAATACCGGGTAGGATTGCCTTAAATCCGTTCTTCTTGAGGCGTTTGAGATGGGGCTCGGATAAAAGCGACAAACTGCTTTCGGCGATGAAACGGATGCTATTTGGCGGTACCGCTTCTTCAATCGCGCCCATGTAGTCGTCGAATCGAACGCCGAAATTCGGGTCATGCCATGCGACTATAGGATGTTTGAGTTGATGCAAGAGAAAACGGAGATCGTCCTTGAGGACATTAAAATCGAGCGGTTGATACGGAATATTCGCGTCTATACAGAATGCACAAGTATACGGGCATCCAAGACTTCCTAACATCGAAACGCTTTTGAAAAGCCACGCTTTTTGCAATATCGGCTCAATAAAGGACCAACGCTCACGGACGCTCGGGAGTACCATCGGTTGTTGTTTCGCTGAGATGTAGGTGCCGATGGGGCGATATTTTGAACAATCAGATAGGACTTCTCGGATGACGGCTTTATCAGTAAAACCGAGGACGTAATCGAAATATTGCTGGGCATCCTCCGGATAGCATCGCGCGTGTGGACCCCCTAATACAGTGATAACACCTTGCGAGCGAAGGTGGTTGCTTAGAGCATAGGCAAGTTGAGCGCCGAGTGTGAAAGTCCCTATAATTGCAAGATCCAGATCGTCTGGCAAATCTTCAATCAAATCTTCACAACCGGTATAGCACATGAATGTAACATCATGCCCTTCTTCTCTACACCAGACCCCTATTGCTTGAGGCATGATACTTGCGAAGTTTGGATACATAACACGTCCGTATAAAGAACGACGGCTGTTGTTAGCGGCCAGGTCGATAATCGCAATTTTTTTTCGATTCATAGAATCTCCTCTGGAAAACCGTGAAGATTTTCGATAGATTGCTTCCGAAAAAATAGACATTAATAACGATTTGATTGTAAGTTTAGTTGGTTTATAATAAAATTACAAGAAATACTGTCTTGGAAACCGATGTTGGGTGGAAGTATCAAGATCGGATTCGACTTTATGCCGATGTTGGACATGGACGTGGAAACACGCCAGAGGGTTGGGCACAGCGCGCTAAAGGAGGCGTTGCTGATGGCTACCAAGCAATTAAGTTCGACACCGACAACTCCGCAAACGAACTTAAACAGGATGCAGTCAACTGGGAACTGAACACAGCAGAATTACAGAAAATGACAGCGTTGGTTGCCGCCGCACGCGAGGCAGTCGGCGATGGTATTGATATTAGCATCGACTGTCATAGCCTATTCAGTGTCCACTCGGCGATGAAACTTGCTGAGCGTTTAGAGCCGTTTGATTTGATGTTCTTGGAAGACCTCGTGCCGAACGATAATGTCGAAGCGATGGCGAAGGTAAATTCTGCTACATTTATCCCAATCTGTACGGGTGAGTTCCTATTTCGTCGAGACGATTTCAGAGAACTGATCCAGACGCAAACCTGTGATATGCTCCACGTTGATGTATCTGGAACGGGTGGAATACTGGAGGGGAAGAAAATTGCGGATTTGGCTGGTCTGTATTACATGCCGTTTGCGGTGCATAACATCACATCGCCCATCGGGATGACTGCAACGGCGCATGTCTGTGCTGCTGTGCGAAATTTCATTGTGATGGAACTTCCATATCATGCGGATCAGGTGGATTGGCGGTGGGATCTCGCAATTTCTAAGGAACCGCTCATGCAAGATAACGCATTTGTGGTTCCAGAGCAGCCTGGATTGGGTGTCGAAATTAATGCAGAAGTCGCGCAAGAACACCCAATGCCTGGATCCGACCACTTTGGTATATCTTAGATCCTTTGTGTCTATTTTTTAATTTTGAGAGTTCCCCACAGCGTTGACGACTTCCCTTTAGGAGAAATAGCTAAGGGTTTTGGGGACCAATTTGGAGTCAGTGCCAATTGTAAGTCCTCAGCAATGGCAAAACCGCCATTACCGTCAGCGTTGATCACGTATATACCGTAAAGACCGTCACGCTTTGATGAATAGGCGATCCGTTGACCGTCCGGCGACCACGTCGGATGTGTATCCTCGGATCTGCTATCCGTTAGATTCGTCTCCGCTTTGCCGTCCACATTTATTATGTAGATGTCCCAGATTTTGTTGCGCCAAGACGCAAAAGCGATCTGTGTGCCATCAGGAGACCACGCTGGATCTGTGTCCTGAAATCGTGAGGTAGTAACCCGTCTTATGTTCGTACCATCAGTGTTCATCACAAAGATGTCCGATCCAAAAACACGAGTGGATTCAAATGTAATCTGTTTTCCATCTGGAGACCACGCCGGATAGATATCCGCGCCTGGATGATCGGTGAGTCGTGTTAGGTTTGTACCGTCGGCGTTCATCGCATAAACTTCTGGATTCCCATCCCGAAATGATGAAAAAGCAATTCGTTTCCCATCCGGAGACCACGCGGGGCCACCGTCGTCAGATAGATGTTGGGTGAGGTTAATCGGTTCTTTTCCGTATGCTCCAGAAAAGAAACTAAGTTCGCTTTAAAACACAATTTGGTATTAACGGCTTTTCACACGAATCCCTTCAAATGTTCCTATAGGTAGATATCTTGACAGGACTTTCCGAACAGTTGCTTCTGAGAGTTGCTGTGGCGTAATTAAAACACATTTATTTCGTGAACTCGTCCAATCTCTCTCGAAATTCTTGTAACTTACACGACGCTCACCAAAATTAGCAAGGTGTTGAAGTGACACCTCTCCAGATCGGTCATCGTAACGAGACATCGGCAAAATTTCCGGTCTCCGTCCTTGCAATTGAACCATTACAATAGGTGCCCAACCTTTCGCGACAAATGCCTTTAGGACATCAAACGAACAGTTGGAGACAATAGCAACATGTTGTGCTTTCCCGCGCGTCGTCAAGTAGAAATCGTCAAGTCCACCTCTACTAATGTCCGGAATCTCTTTAAAAACATTCCTGACGTAAGGCAACTCGCGTAAATTGACAGCAGCAGCTTTTGGCAAACTACTATCGGTGTTCCTTGAATCTGTTGGCATCGCCTTCGCAGCAGTAGTAGCTGCCATTTCAGGGACGTAGTACTGTGTTTTGGACGGCGAACCGCAATTAATTGTCAAAACCACGAAAACCAACAATACAATACAGACAGGCACAGTTGAATATGAAAAACCCGCAATCAAGGGACGGCGAACATTTTTTGAAGAAAACTTATTGCGTTGCATAATTTTATCCCCCTTTTAAAATTAATGACACAATTTTTGGGGGATGACGTGCATAATTCTTAAAAAAAACGAAAAATGCAGGTCGCATTTGGGGTTTTTGCAAACGCTAAAATCCAATGCGAAGAAAGTGTTTCTTCAAGTACGCCGCAAAACTGAATATTCGTATGATTTTAATTGAATAAAAAACGAAAATCAACCGGGTAATGCGCCTTGATAATTTACACCGGTAAATATCCCGATCACCATCCAAAACCCGACGATGCCGAATTCACCGATGATCAATCCCATGAAGAGTGGTCGGAACCGCCGATAGTATCCGATGCCGCCTGATTTTAGTGCCAGATACTTCAAAAACCAGCCGACACACATACAAGACCAAAGAAAATAGGATGAATAGACCGCACCCATCACATATCCAATTGGGTGAAGTTGCCACCACATAAATTGACGCTGCATAATCAGCAGAAAGCCGGTGATGCCAGCACCCAAGAGCATGCTATATGCCTCGCCCAATTTTGGATCTTTCGGATACTGAATCAGGGAAACCATATGATTGAAGTATCTTGGCGATCCGACGAATGGACCCCTTTGCAGATTCAGACCACCTTTTTCATAAATCAAGGGTAACGATGCAGCGTAAGAAACACCGATAGCGACAACAATAGCAAGTACCATCGCTCCGAGAATGCTTCTTCGATTTAATCGAAGTGGGTCTGCCGCTTTGAATCCGTGTAGAACGCTCGGCATTAAAATACCGCCCCAGTCGCGCATCATTACCCGCTGAAACCCTAAGAGTGCCAAACTGTTTGCGTTAATGATTCTTGAGCCAGCAATAATCTCGAAGTATTCCACGGGGTACATCGGTGCTTGGATCAATAACATTCCGCCGTTGACCACCATCCATGTCAGCGCAGTAGAAGCAATCAAGAACAGTGCTATAATACTGCAAGCGACCCAAAGCGACATGCCAGCATAGACACAGAGACCCGCAAGTAGTAGAAAACTAAGAATTGTTCCGAGAACTGCCCATCTATAGGGTAACACCTCGTCTGAATCGTCAATCGTTGTGGCGGCGGCGGACTCCAGAAATGTACGTTTCAAAAGGTCTTTTATATGAGATCGGCTGTTAAGCAAGAAGGCGAGAACCATGACGACATAGGCAGCCATTGTCTGGCCTCTCGCGGAGATCCACGGACTAATAGGAATCGCAAAAGCGTTAATGATGATGTACTGTAACTTGAAGAATAGAAAGAAGAACCAGCAGCTAAACGATACCTCCATAGCGAGAAAATAGGTTATACCGATAACGGAAAAATAGAGGAAGAACCGAAATTGGGGCCACCACCCCATCACAATCCACGGACGTTCTGTGAAAGGGGTATATAGGTCATACCGGTTCGGAATAGACGGGAGTGCGGGAACATACTCATGCAATCCGTTGAGTAGATGAAATGCGGCAGCGATCGCAAACCCGACCCATACAAGTGGGTTCCTGAAAAAGCCATCCAGAGGACGATGCGTTGAGGCTTGTTGAACCATTTCTACGGGCACCGTAACGAGCGGAAATATGAATCGTTCGCGTTCAATCCACTGTTTCCGTATCACAATTGATACACAGATAATCAGGCAGTAGAGTAAGAGGATGAAAACTGTCCAGACGATGAGCGGTTTTATCCAGAGTACCCAAGGAACAGACGACTCCCCTTCATAGAAATCGGTAACGGCGTGCATATCCCACACAATTAACCATTCCGGAAAGTGCGGGTGAAGCGTTTCCGCCCATTCGTTTTCAGGTGTAGCAAAATAGACGGGTGCCGCCAAATACGGTAGTAAGTACCCGATCATCCCTTTCGACGGAATCGCTGAAGCTACGCCCATCATCACCCATACGACCATCAACTCCGCCGGACTTAGCACCGCCCGAGGAAATGCTTTTTTTATAATGGGGTTGACGACTAAGGTGAGAAAAATGAGCGTAAATACTGCCCCCAAAGGAAAGTGGTTTCCAGAAATATCGGTCCCTTGGAGATAGTAGTCATTATAAGGGGTAATTGCCGTTTGGACGATGACGAGTACCAAACCGATCAGAATCGCTCTCACGCTCATCTACTTTCTCACCTTCTTATGGATAAAACACTAATGCTTTGTGCATCCAAGTCTTGTGGTACGGGGGTGCGAGTTGGAACTCGCTCCTACAGGAAGAAACGTTGCTGTGAGTAACAAGGTTCACTATTTAAAAAATTTACTCACAATTTGAAAGTAGATAAAGCATTAGTGTGAAGCGACCCGGGGTATCATTTGAGGATGTGCATAGACGGTCGCATCGAAACTCTTTTGCATCAGTTCCCACTTGACAGTTTGGTAATCGGCATGGTCGGAAAGGTCGTTGTGTTCCCACGGGTCATTATCAAGGTCGTAGAGTTCACAAACTCCTTTCTGATGGTAGACGACGAGTTTCCAGCGTCGATCTCGATACATCGTGGCATGGGTCTGATCGGGCATTGAGATTGCATCGAAAAATTCGCAACGAACCGCCTCTCGATGATCATCAGCAGGGACATCACCACGCAAGAGTGGCGCGAGCGATTTACCTTGTACGTAGTAAGGGATGTCTGCACCCAGCACATCGTACAGTGTCGGGACAATATCAAGCAGTTCCACGAGTGCATCACTCTGAGCATCCTGCAAGAAATGATTTTGCCAAGAAATAATGAGTGGCACCCGCACCGATCCTTCGTAAAAACGACATCCTTTGTATACCAACCCGTGGTCACCGAGTGCCTCTCCGTGGTCGGACGTGAAGATGATGATAGTATCTTCACGGAGTCCTTCGGCATCAAGATAGTCAAGGATGCGTCCGAATTCGTGGTCGAGTTGTTCAATCATGGCATAATAAGACGCTTGCATCCGCTTGTCGTCCCACTCTGAAGGTGGTTTCGCCTGAGATTGGAAATCAATGCCTGCCTCTGTCAATTTCGACTGAAAGGCGATGTCGCTTTCCTGAAAGTGGGGACCTGGTAGTGTTTCTGGATCGTATCGCCGGTAATACTCCCAAGGGGCATCAAAGGGTGGGTGTGGATCAAACGGATTGAGGCTAAGCAGCCACGGCTGATTTTCTCGACGATTTTTCTCGATAAATTCGATCGTTTTTTCGGTACACCAATAGGTCTGGTGGAGATGCGGGGGAACGTTATCGAGATCGGAAGTCGGTGCATTCACGCGTCCTGTCCTGTTTGGATACTTTTGCGCTATTGCCTTCCCCGCAATTAACGCTTCAGGATCAACACCTTGTCCACGTTGCCAATCTGCGTATTCGTGCCCCAATGCATTCGGCTTTCCGTGGTCGTGGCTATATTGGAAGTAGCGATAACCATCGTTGACGCGGTTTTCTTGTGCTTCATAAGCACTTGCGAGATGGAGCTTACCAATCAACCCGCAGTCGTAGCCATCCCGTGCGAGGGCATGGGTAATCAACCGGTCTTCATAATATTCGGGGAAAACTGGGTTGCCATTGCCGGTAACGCTCACGGCTGACGGATACATACCGGTCATGAAACTTGCGCGGGAAGGAGTGCAAATAGGAGATTGACAATAAGCGTGGGTGAATGTGACCGATTGACCCATAAATTCGTCGAGTCTCGGTGTATTAATATGTGGGTTTCCTAACGCTCCGATGGTGTCGAAACGTTGTTGGTCTGTACAATACCATAGGATATTTGGACGTTTTGACATTTTTACTCCTTTAATGAATCAAGGGCAATGTGCGTGGCATTCATTGAGATTGGACGGGGCATCAAAAATCGAGAATCAAGTTGTTCGTGTTGAAACTATAGGAATCTTGAAGCTGCTTGAGGCGTGAAACTCAACACATCACTGTCCGCTACCACGCGTACGCTTCTGGGGCTTCACCACCCGGGCCGGTCCAAATCTCATCGAGTCTTGCGAGTACTTCATTGTCCAATTCCAATTCCAAGACAGATAAGTTATCCGCAAGCTGTTCGACCGTCCGCGGTCCGATGATCGGTGCTGTGATGTCTGAATTACTGAGGACCCATGCCAAGGCGACGTTAGCCGGGGGTTGCCCTATTGATGCGCAGAGTTCCTCATACGCTTCCAGCTGCGATCGGTGCCTCTCAATCGTTTGTCTAAGTGATTCCCTGCCTCGCCGTCCAGTGGTTGGGTCGTCGAGTACACCGCAGAGCAATCCACCGCCCATCGGACTATATGGAATGACTCCCAAACCGAGTTCGCGACAACATGGGAGCACCTCAAGCTCAATTGTCCGACTCCGGAGATTATACACGCTCTGTTCTGAGACAAGCCCAAGAAAATTGCGCTGGGCAGCAATACCCTGTGCGCGAGCAATGTCCCACGCAGCGAAGTTACTACTACCAACGTACAGGATTTTACCTTCACGTACCAATTGCTCCACCCCTTGCCAAATCTCATCCCACGGTGTGCGGCGATCAACATGATGCATCTGGTAGATATCTATGTGATCGGTCTGCAGACGGCGTAGACTGTCTTCGCAGGCTCGACGGATATGATACGCCGACAGACGACCATCATTCGGACCCTCACCCGTCTTGCCATACAGTTTGGTCGCCAGAACAATCTGATCGCGCCGACTTTTATCCGCTGCCAACCAATTTCCAACAATTGTTTCCGTTAAACCTTCGTTATAGATGTTAGCGGTATCGAAAAAGTTAATTCCCGCTTGCAGAGCCCGACTCATCACGGAAAGTGCGTCCTTTTCGGACGCGTGTCTGCCGAAATTGACGGTGCCGAGACAGAGACGACTCACCCGTAGCCCAATTCGGCCGAGGTAGGTATATTCCATAGCGATTTCTCCTATGACTAGCTGTATGGATGTTGGTAACCTTGAAATCTGGCAGCGAAGCACTTCTATCAACTATTCTATCAAATCTCGGCTTTTTGATTAACAAAAATCTGGTGGTTAGTTATCAGTTGTCAGTGATCAGCCATCAGCAGTCAAGAATTTCTGCTTGTCACGCTGACAAAGATGTGGTATATTTGTTTCACAATTTACAGCGAAGAGAGGCAGCCCATGCGAATTGCAGTCGGTTGTATCGGACACGAAACCAATACATTTTCACCTGTCGCGACACCCCTTGATAACTTTAAAAATGGGAGTTACCACCGCGGGGACGAGATTATCACCGCATTCCGAGGGACCCGAACAATTACCGGTGGTTTCCTCGATGTTGCTGAACAACTCAGTTTACAACCTGTCCCGCTGCTGTGGACGTTTGCGACACCGTCCGGCATAGTAGAGCATACTGCTTATCAGACACTCAAGATGGAGTTCTTAGAGCTTTTGCAGAACGCCGGAGAACTTGACGGGGTGCTCCTCGACTTACACGGTGCGATGGTAACAGATGAACTTGAGGATGCAGAAGGGGACTTGATTCAGGCGGTACGTGAGATCGTAGGCGCAACGCGGATCGTCACGACGCTCGACCTACACGCGAATATTACCCCCAAAATGGTAGATTACTCCGACGTTATCATCGGATTCGATACCTATCCGCACGTAGATTGCTACGAACGCGGGTTTGAAGCCGGACAACTGCTCTTTGGTATAAATGAGGGCAAGATTCAACCGACGATGGCATATCGCCAACTTCCACTACTCACCGCGCCCCCGGCGCAATGCACAATGAAAGCACCGATGACAGAAGTCATCAAGGCACTCCACGCGCTTGAAACCCAGCGAGGCGTTGTGACAGCCACACTTTCCATGGGCTTCCCGTTCGCTGATATAACGGATGCAGGCATTTCAATACTCGTTACCACCAACGGCGATATGGCACTCGCGGAGGTTTGTGCTGATCAGTTTGCGTCCGATATCTGGGAGATGCGCGAACAATTCACGTTTAATCTACATACTGTTGAAGCCGCAATTGAAATCGCCAATCAGGCAGATGGCAAGCCGATTGTACTCGCCGATGGCGCGGATAACCCCGGTGGTGGCGGTCCCTGTGACGGTACGACGATTCTGCAGAAGTTTATAGAAACAGACGTTCAAGATGCCGTGATCGCGGTGATCGCAGATCCTGAATCGGTTGCCCAGGCAGTTGAGGCAGGTGTCGGAAACCGTGTCCAACTGAATGTTGGTGGGAAAACGGACACACAACACGGGGCACCTGTTGCGCTTACAGGATATGTCAAAGTGCTTTCTGACGGCAAATTTGTTCTCAAGGGGCCGATGGGACGTGGCACCACCGGGAACATGGGTAGGACAGCTGTCATTCAAGTTGGCGGTGTTGAGGTTATCTTGACCGAGAGGCGGATTCAACCTTACGATGCCGAGGTGCTTCGGAGTGTTGGAATTGAACCGCGGACACGTAAACTTATCGCCCTCAAATCTGCTGTGCATTTCCGAGCGGATTACACACCGATCGCACATCAGATTTTGGAAGTGGATACCCCTGGTGTTCATAGCCCAAATCTCTTCAACTACGATTACCAGAAGTTAAGGAGGCCGGTCTATCCACTGGATTCAAATGTCTCTTATGGTAAATCCGAGTCAACTTAAAAGGATAGAAATGTGGTAGAAAAACGCGTCACTGGGAACTATGAAATGAATCTGGTGTTGACCGGGGAATCGGGCACTAAGGAGAGTAAAGTCTTTTTCTCTGGAGACACGGCATTAGGGAAGAGGGCGTACCTTGCGATCTCTGTGGATGGATTTAAGGTTGTTCGAGAAACCCGTACGAACACGCGAATCTGGAAGACATATAATAACCTTGGAATGCCACCGTGGAGTGTCAGGGTTCTGAAGAAGGGAAATTTTTTCAGGTTCTGGGTCAACGGGATAACTGGTTGGATTCGGGGGCCGTTGGGTGAATGGGAAAACGTTTACGAACCGATGGATAACTGTCTCTGCGTTGAAACGCCAGCAGGTATTAATCTTCAATCATGGACAGTGACAATTCTTCCGTGGCTCCAAGAGATTACCAAACCGATCATATCCCGTGGTCCAAAAGGTTCCTTTTATGAAAAACAGGTTATCCCGGGCGTGATTATTGAATACGAAGGCTTGTACTACATGTATGTTATGGCAGGAATGGTTGGTGATGAGGAAGGGTCTTCAAGAAGAACGATCGGCGTGGCTATGAGTCCAGACCTAAAGCGGTGGAAGGGGCATCTTGAACCCCTTATCTCCTATCTTGATACGCCATACGACAATCTGTATGTCAGCGGTGCTGTCGTCACAGATGAGGGACGCGTCGCGATTATGTTCTCTGCACAGAAGTTTCCAGAATGGCAGGGATTCATGTTAACTATAGCGGACCATCCGATGGGTCCATTTTTTCAGTATACGGACAACCCTGTCTACAAACATCCGACGCATGCGCACGAGTTTGATCTTATTCGCGCTGAGGGGCTATCGCATCGTTATCTCCTTTTCTACGCTGGATTTACGCCGGAGCCTCAGCGGGGACCCGCAGGAGACCGAGGATATTTACTCTATAGCGACGATCTGATAAACTGGCACCCCGATGAACGGAATCCTGTCTTCGCGCCTGAAACGCTGGACAACTGGGACGCTGTTCATGTTCGACCGAGATCCCTGAATCGGATCGGTGAAATGTGGTATTTGTGGTATGAAGGTTGTAATACTTGGAAGCCTGAAGGTAACCTATCACATCACGGTTGGTGGGATACGGTGGGACTTGCTCGCTCGAAAGATCTCGTTAATTGGGAATACTATCCGAGAAATCCGGCTTTACCCGGTCTCGGCATCAATGCAGACCAATTTGATAGCAATTGGGTCGGTTGGCCTCGTATGTACATTAAAGATGGTGTTGGCTACGTCTTTTATACGGGAAACGCCCAAGTCGGTTTGCGGACGATTCCGATAGATCGTCTCACTAACTGGGCGACAGAGGGTGGAGAAACAGTTGATCTAAGGGGAGATCATACATCGCAGAAGCTTTATAATTAAACGTGAGTTTGAAAATAAGATTGAAATTCCCGTAGGTTGGGTTGAGCGGTAAAGACCAAGAACTCACACGTTGATACAGAAGTAGCCGATTTTCAACCGCCCATTTTTGTAGATACAAATAGCGAAACCCAACACCCCAAACGCTCTGGGTGCGAGAATGCGTTGGGTTTCTCTCGGTTTGTGGCGGTTTCAGGTTTCTTGATGAACTCAAAAGTCATCTGCTCTATGCAATTTTTAGTAGGTCTGCGTTCAACCCAACCTACAAAATTCAAAATCTGTTATCAAACTCACGTTTGTAATTAACGGAAATACTGCGTTAATCGGGCTGTTCGTTATTTATCACAGTCCTTTTTCTGCGTGATGATTGTTAACGCTTTATGGACTGTCCTCGGACGCGGGTTCTTTTGCTGGACGGATGTTCCATTTTTCAAAGGCAGTCTTGAAGGATTTCGCCTTCTCTCCAAAGTACAGATATTCGATGCTGCTCACGGGTACTGATACTTCTCCGTAGACCGATGAACGTCCTATCAGTTTACCATCTTTAGCTTCAAGCGGCTCGAAAATCAGCATTGAACCGTCGGTCAATGTGACGCGAACCTCAGTTTGAGTGGTTGATACCTGATGGAAACCATCACCACTGACATCAACGACCCGTGCCACACGATCTATCGGGACGGAAAACTTCCGCAATCTTGAATCAAACTGAATTGTTTGCCCTTGAAAGTCTAAGAATTTTCCACGTTTCATATCGCCTGTCTTCGCGACTAATATATGATTCGGTGGGTTATCTCGGTTGAAGCGCGGGACGGTTAAGGCGCGTTTCAATTTCAGAACCGACTTATCCTTTTCGGGGTTGGACGGTGTGGCCATGAGTCCGATCCACGCATCGCTTTCCATCCATTCTCGTCCGGGATTCACTTCTTTTACTTTTACTGTCCGTACCAGTTGTCCTTCGTCCAGTTTCTTCGCGTCGTCGGCATTTATTCTAAATACTAGTCGTTTTCCATCTTTATCCTGCCTAACCAGTTGCATTTTAACCACCCCATTTTCCTTATACTTAACCCTCAAGGAATCAAAGTCGGTTTCAGGTTGTGTTCTATCAATGCCCGGCGCGCGTGTTCTATTGGAGAACTCAAGTGCTTTCATATTTGCCGAATTTAAGTGCTGCGCCCTGATAAACGGCGATTGAAAATTGATGGACTTTCCATCATAAGCGGTGATCTGACACGGAAAGATCTCTCCGGTCTGCAGATGTAAGGTGTGAGGGAACTGAGCAGTGTCAAGATGTCGGGATACTTTTGATGTAGGTTGTAAAAACCGTCTGATATGTACTGCTCGGTTGTTTGCTAACCGCACGGGTTTCAATGCCCCCAGAGGCTCCCATTGTATGGACAATATACCCCGGTTTTCACGAAATAAAACGCGTCCGCGTAGATTTCCGGTGGCATGAAACAACATGTCCGTATTTTGAACCGTCCCGTTGGTTTTGCGATTTATATCAAAATGAAGTCGTGATGCACCCGCGAGCGAACAAGTTACTGGATCGTCAGCGAAAGCCGTCTGGAGGATCACACGCTCTGAGTTCACTTGTGTAACCTTGCCGTGCAAAACAACCTCATCAGGATATTTTATGTAGGGACTGGGTAACCCAGTCGCTACGTCCAATGCTGTTGATGGAGTCCCCGGTTGAACGACATGACTGATCTGCTGTAGATCAATATCTTGCTGGGTTCCATCTGTATCAAGCACGTAGGTGCTGTCTTTCTGGACAAATAGTTCGCCTTGAACGACTTTTCCATTCATCATATAGACGCGTGGTTTAGAAAAATCTACTTGTTGTGCTGTTGGCTCGGCAGTCGATTGAGGGTACACCTTTAACACTCGCACCGTCAGACCTTTGCCCCGATTCTGAATATAGAGACCTGATTCTTTGACCGTCGGCTTGACTCCTTCTAACCTTAGCAGCAAATTGCCATTGAAATCAAACACCCTTAGCACACCAGCCCCTTCGTCATAAGTCAGTCGCAAATGGAGATCGTGTTGTTCTGGCTGAATTGTTAACACAGGTTGAAACAGTGTGCCTTGAACAGCCACGAGTTTGTTGCTCCAGACTTCCAACCGTAGTGCCTGATATAGGTCCTTGCCGAATGCGAAAACAAATCTCGGAGGATGTCCGGTAAATGCCAATTCTAAGTCAATCTCAAAGTGTTTGGGCCACTTGAACGCGTGGAAGAGTTTTGCTTTATTTCGACTTGTCTGTGGATGACCTTCATTATCCCGATGCCAGTCATAGCTTGGCTCATGGAAAACCAGAGGTATAAGATCATCTATATCTTTCTTAGACTTGAATGATTTCCAATTTGTTAGTTGGGAACCGTCAAAAAGAAGGTTAGAGTAGTTTCGATGTTCAAGGCTACGAACTGCCGTACGCTTTACTCGAAATTGACCGTGCCGCTTGCTGGAGAAGAGAAAGGTGTTGTCATCGGAACCGATGAGGTCTGCTATCCAGACATCGTCGGATAGAGTGCTGACGCGAAAGGTCTCCGTTGCGGGGTTAGACGTTTTCGGGAAAACCACTGAATTCAATACATTGATATCAACCACCAGATCGTCCAAAAAGTATGGTGATGCCCAACGGATTGTTCCTGAACTGCTTTCCTGTAGTTGACCGGGAAGGCTTCCGCCATTTTTCCAGCGTAACAGCGTCTTTGTTTCTTCAGCCTGTACCGTTGGAAACCATAACACTATTACAACTAAAACCGCGAGCAGTATTTTGTTTACGTTTCGCCCCATTGTCATTCTCCTAAAAATTGTCACCGGTCTTTGATTCTTGGGGTTTGGCTTGGTGAAGGCTTGTCTTCGTACTCTGGTTCTTTCGCGGGACGGACGACCCATTCTTCATACGCAGATTTGAACGATTTTGCTTTTTCGCCGAAGTGGAGATACTGGATGCTCTCTATAGGCACCGATACTTTGCCGTAGATTGATGAGCGTCCCAATAGTTTACCCTCTTTGACTTCGAGCGGTTCAAAGATTAAAATTGGGTTGTCAGTCAGCGTAACACGTATCTCAGGGGAATAGTTTTGGCCAGGAAATCGCGCCTTAGCAAAAGTATTTGTAGACGAGTTCTTGGTCAAAGTTGTCGGTTTTCGGTTTTCAGTTAAAGAAGGATTTGATGAACCGACAACCTCTTGTGACTGACTACCGATTGCTGACAACTGAGGACTATTCACGCTGACATCAACGACCCGTGCGACACGGTCTATCGGAACGGAGAATTTCCGCAGCTTTGAATCAAATTGGATTTTTTGTCCGTTGATGCCTAAGAGTTCGCCTCGCTTTAAATCACCGTTACTCGCGACAAGAATGTGATTGGGTGGATTATCACGGTTGAAGCGCGGAATGGTTAACGCCCGTTCCAATTTCGCATCAAGTTTCCGACTTCTTGTTTCAAGCGGATCAAAGATGAGTTCAACGCCACGCTTAAGAGCGACGGCATCGTTTACAGCAAAGTCCCCTTCGACCTTCACCCACTTCGGTTGTTCCTCTTTTTTGTCCGAAAGTATGATGATTTCAACTTTACCGTCTTTAGCTCTACGCGTTACAGCATTCAAGATTCGACCATCTTCGAGTATAACGCGATGTTTACCTTTCCCACCTGTGATAGTAATAGGATTTCGATTTTCTGTTCTTGATTGTGTTTTTTTACCAGAGAACTCAATACCTTTCACGTGTTCCGAATCGATGTGCTGGGCACTGATAAACGGCGATTGAAAACCGATGCTCGTTTCATCATAAGATAAAACTTGACATGGAATGACTTCTCCATTCTTCAGGTGCAACAGATGCGGAAACTGTGCTATATCAAAAGGTTTCCGCTTTGATACACGTTGCAAAGCCCGTTCTACACGGATGCCTCGGACGTTCGCCAACCGCACGGACTCAGATGCGCCTGCAGGCTGCCATCGAAGGTTGGCAACATCTTTGCTGTCGAATAGCATATGACCTCGGAGGCTCCCCGACTCATAAAACAGTTTATCGTAATCTTCAGTGGGTGTTTGCGTTTTGGGTGTTGGCTCAAATTTAAGCAGTGAAGCACCTGCAAGTGAGCATGTTATTAGCTCGTCCACGAATGCGGTCTGTAGTTGCACGCTATCGGAATTCAATTGTGTGATCTGCCCACGCAGAACAGTTCCGTCAATATATGTCAACATCGTAGATTGATCGGTTGGCTTCAACGTGATACCGGGTTGAACGACGCGATCAATCTGCTGCAAATCAATATCCCGTCGCGTTCCATCTGTATCAAGAACGTAACTTCGGTTTTTCTCAACAAATAGTTTGCCCGGAACGATCTCTCCACTCATCATGTAGACACGGGGTTTAGAAGCATCGATTTGCCGGTTTGTAATCTCAGTAGGTTGCCGATAGACCCTCAACCGCCGCACGGTTAGATCCTGCCCTCGGTTATAAATGTAGATTCCAGATGCCTCGAGGGTCGGTTTGACACCATCTAATTTCAACAGCACATTGCCATTCAAATCAAGCACCTTCAAGACCCCGCTGTTTTCATCACCCGTATTTTCATGATAGGCGATCCGTAAACGGAAGTTTCGGCGATCAGGCTGAATCGTCAACACAGGCTCAAACAGTGTGCCTTGAACGACGACGAGTTCGTTGACCCAGGTTTCCAACCGTACTGTCTCGTACAGGTTTTTGCCGAGTGCGAAAACAAAGCTCGGGGGCCGCGCGGTAGATGCTAACTCCAGATCAATCTCAAAACGCTTGGGCCAGTCGAACGCGTAGAAGATGTTTGCCTTGGCGGTGTTTGTCTGCGGACGACCACCGCGATCCGCATGCCAACTCGGTTGAACCTCTTGTGAGAGTAGAACTGCTCCATCGTCTTTATCTTGCTCACGGAGTTTCCAGGCTGAGAGTTGGGAGCCGTCAAAGAGAAGGTTGGAATGCTCTCGACTCTCAAGCGTATAAATCATCTCTCGATTCACCCGAAACTCGCCGTGCCGTTTGCTGGAAAAGAGGAGCGTGTTATCATCCGAACTGATGAGGTTAGCCATCCAGATATCACCGGATACCGTGCCGACGCGAAAAGTCTCTGTTACTGGCACCGATTGTTTCGGAAAAACGATTGCGTCCAATACATTGATCTTGACAATCATATCATCGGAAAAGTGGGGTGATGACCAGTGGATTTCCCCCGACTTGCTTTCCAATAGTTGACCAGGAAGGCTATCCCCGTTTTTCCAATGCAATACGGTTTCTGTTTCTTCAGCCTGTGTCAAAGGAAGCCACAATATTGATAGTGCTGCTATTGCGACAAGTGTCTTTTTTCGATGCCACTGCATTGTTTTTCTCCATTTTCATCAGTTGTCAGTTCTCAGTACGGTTTTCTACGAAAACCTTTCAGTTGTCAGTTAAAGAGGTTTGTTGTTGCTTGGGTGTTTCCCATGATTTAATCACAACGGTCTTGTAACTGGCAACTGGTAACTATTCTTCTGATCGCTATCTACCTCTCGTAAATTGGCAATAGGCGATAATTCAGTGCCAAAGTGAGAACAGCCATTCCGGTCGCGTAGGCACTCCCGTAGCTACTCGTGAAGCTGCCATCTTCTTGCTGCATCCCTTGAAGCCGCTCAATGATCCGTTGATTCCAAGCTTGCCATGCCTTGAAGTCGCTTTGGAAGAGTGCCTGCGCCATATAGTAGAGATTGTAGAAGGTGTACCGACTGCGTACACTTTGATCCATTCTGCGCTTGATAAACTCGGAGGCGGATTTGTATTCTGGGGTATCCTTCCTTTTTCCGATTGCGTAAACGAGTGTTCCAATGGCTGTCCGAGTGAGTCCGTCGCCATGACTGCTCATGGGTTGGTAAGAGACACCGCCACCTCGCATGGTGCAAGTTTGAAAAAAAGTTAATGCCTTATCAACAGCTTCGTTAGGGACCTCAATTCCAGCGTTTCGTGCGCCGAGTATGCCCATCAACACGGTGCCAGCGACGGTTGTGTCGGCATCTTGGGATCCTGGTGAATACCGCCAAGCACCCCACGGATTTTTTTCTTGCGCGGTTAACGCACACCGTACTGCAAGTTCCAGAGCCTCGCCGATGGTACGTCGCCGATTGGCGGGTGTATCACTCCCTTTCCAGAGGAGTTCTTCATTTACTGCACCATACGCCTCGGAGAGTGCTAACATCGCAAAACCGTGGTGGTACATTGATCCATGCCCGTACCCTGTCATGTACCCGGTTTTCGGATTCTGATTTATGATCATATTGCGCAAGGCTTTACGGATATGCGTGGCATAAGGTCCGTAATCCGGATCCTCGCCACTCGCCATAAATGCCATGACACAAATCCCGGTGATTCCTGCCCCATTCTGTCCGCCTGGCCAGCTGCCGTCTTCGAGTTGCGTGTTAGCAAGATACCGCAAGCTCCGGTCGTTGATGCTTCTAACCGCTGGTGGTACCCCTGTACCGTAGCGGATCGTGGGATCTTGCGCGTGGGTTTCCAATATGCTGAGCAACATCAGGAAACTGGAAAACCCGATAATGAATCTGTGTTTTTTCTTCATCTTTTCTGATTCTCCTTACGATTATTCTTTCTCTACTGGTGGACCGAACAGTTGTCCAAATTCGCGCCGCTGCCAAGAACTCAGTATCTTGAGGTCTGTTTGTTGAGAAAATTGCATGAATAGTGCCATGACTGCTTCCTCATTTGAGGAGGGGAGCGTCACTTGTGCTGCTACAGTTTCTAAGTGGTTCCGCTGTGTTTCGTCCAAGAGGAGCTGGTTATCTATAAGTGCTACCAACCTATCGCGTAGCACCTGTTGCCGCAAGTTGTCTCTTTCGGTTTGGTGGGCGCGATATAGTTTAAAGGCATCTTCGGAGAGTACATCCTTGATGGCTTGTTGATAGAGTGGGTGATCTGTAATATCAACCCCTTCCCTTAAGGTTTTGAGTTTCTCTGCAGCTTCTTTGGGAGTGATTTCGCCAGCCTGCTTGGGTTTCGCATCGGTTTCCGGTTTTGTTGCTTCAGGCGTTTTGCCATGAATTTCGAGGTATTGTTGAACGATCCCTTTGGCGGCTACTCGTAGATGTCGAGAGGCACGCTCATCGAGTGGTTGTAACAGTTCAGTATGTGCTGCCAACTTGGCTTCCATGAGCTGCCGCATCTGCTCTATACGCTCTTGAGATTCTGGTGTGTTACCTTTATCGGCGGTCTGTTTATTGAGCTGCTCAAGTATCGCGTCAGCCTCTTTTTCTTGCACTTTGCCAGCATCGACCGCACCCTTTATTACAACTTCGGGTATGGGTGCGGCAATTTCGTGTAGTTCCTCCAAATCTGCGCTAACGAGTCCATGCCAAATTTTGGATTGTGTCTGGCTCAATATCTCGTCCAGAGAGAGTTTTAACTTATAGTGCACCAGATGGGCTGCGTTCAGTGAATTAAGCATTATGATCATTGAGTTTGGGAAGGTATCACTGTCCTTCGTGTCAAGTAGTAATTGTTCAATTTTTTGGCGTTGATCGGTCGTTAGGGAGAGTTCTCGGTCAAGCATCACGACTATTTGACGTGCGATTGCTTGTTGGTATAGCTGCCATCTATTTTGGTTGAGTTTCAGATACTCCTGAAGTTGCGTCTCGGTCAGGTGTTTAGCAAATATTGCCTTGGTGTGTGGATGTGACAAAAAGAATTCAAGTAGTGCTATGTTGCCCCCTTCCAATGCCTTCGCGAAGGCACGCAGACTCTCGTTCTGCGTTAGCACAATCTTATTTGAATTGTAAATTGACTGACGAAGTGATTTGGTAGCTGCCTCATTGAGATTGTAACGCTTACCGATACTTTCACCGACGCGCGCAAGTAAAGATTCGATTTGCTTGTCAAGGTTAGGATCCAAATTTACGCCTTGCGTTTTAGAGGACAACCCAATATTGCCCTTTTCAGTCATTTTGAGCGGGACAAAATGATCTCCACCGTTAACGATTGTAACGGGTTTTCCGCGGCGGTCATTGTATCCTTCCTTGTGGATACTGATGGTATAGCGTCCTGCGGGGATACCTGCTTTTTTATAATCGCCGTTGGCATCTGTTTTTGTTGTATGCTCTGTGCCGTCTTGGGCGACAATTTTGACCTCAACACCTTCAATCGGATTTTGTTCTGGGGTTGTGTCGGTAATCATGCCACGAATAGTACCACCATTTATAGCGTTGTCCTGGGCAAGGGCAATGCCAGTAAACATTCCGACCCAAGCAGTAACTATTAACACAAAACTAAAACGAGTCATCTATTTGCTCCTTTTCATAGTCATCTCCGCCACATCATTGGACCGAACACGCGTTTAAATTCGTCCTGCTGCCAATGTGTCAGGATCTCAAAGTTTACTGTCTGTGGGAAAAGTTGGAAAAACATGAACTCCGCGGATTTCTTTTCCTTAAGTGGACTGGGTACCAATTGCGATGCTGCTGTTTCTAACGTTTCCCGCTGTGTGTCGTCCAAAAGCAGCTGCGTGTCTATGCACGCCACTATCACATCACGCAGCACCTGTTGATGCCAAACTTCTCTTTCCGCTTGGGACGCGCTATACTGCGCGAACGCCTCTTCAGAAAGTACATCTTTAATAGCTCGTTGATACATCGGATGATCCGTAATGTCAACGTTTGTACTTCCATCTCCCCACAATTCCTCCCTCGCTTCGGGAGTTTCGTCTTGGGCTTCAATGTACTGTTGTGCCACGCCTTTGGCAGCAAGTGCCAAACGCCGAGTGGCACGCTCGTCGAGGGAACCTAACAATTCGGTATGCGCTGTGAGTTTGGCTTCGGCGATCTCCATCATTTGTTCTTGAGATGCTGCTGTCCCTGCGTTAAATTCAATCCAAGGTTGTAGTCTCTCCGGCGGGTCAATCGCTACTTCATTAATCACTACTTTAACTTCGTTCTCTATCTTGACAGGCTTGGCTGCTTCCTTGCGGATAAACGGACGCTTTTTGTTTCGATCCACAATTTTACCCGCATCTACCTTTTTATCCGCGATGCCAACCTGAACCTCGACTTCGGGCATGAGGACAGCGAGATGCTCTCTGTTCGCATTTGTGTTAACCAACGCATGCCAAACCTTGGATTGCGCTTCGCTCAAGGTATTATCCAGAGAGATTTTCAATCTATGATGCACCAGATGCACTGCTTTCTGCGAACTGATCCGTAGGGTGTTCATTGAACTTGCGAAACCACTATTCCTCCACGCAGCACCACGCAGCAACTTCACAACTTTTTCGCGTTGATCTGCCGTCAAACTGAGTTCTCTGTCAAGTGCAGCGGTTATTCGACGAGCGACCGCCTCTCGATCTCGCTGCTGTCGTGCTGCTGTGAAGTCCAAATAATCCTGAAGCTGCGCCTCGCTCAAGTGTTCAGCAAACGCTGCCTTGCAATCGGGCTGTGCCAATAACATTTTGAACGCTATACTTGCATTCGCGAAGGTACTCAGACCACCAATCTGCGCCAGTAGCCCCTCAATAGAATTAACCATTGACTGATAAAGTGATTTGACAACTGCTTCGTCCAGCTTGTAACGCTCGCCCATACTTTCAGCAACACCTTGGAGTAACGACTTAGTTTGCTGCTTGATTCGCTGTTTAATGACCATCCTGTCTATTTTGCCTGGTTGCACCTCAAACAGATTGACCTTACCTTTCTCAGCCATTTTGAGTGGAACGAAGTGGTCGCCACCATCAACAATGGTAACAGATTTCCCAACGCGCTTGTCGTATCCGTCCTTAGATATGCTAATCAGGTAGCGTCCGGCGGGGAGCTCAGCGTGTTTGTAATTGCCATCTGCATCTGTCTTTATTGTCCATTCCTTGCCGCTATCTTGTGCAACAATCTTGACCTCAACGTCCTCAATAGGGTTCTGCGCTGGCGTTACGTCAGTAATCTGTCCGCGGAGGGTCCCACCGCTCATCGCGGCACCCTGAGCAAAGACAATATCAGTAAACATACTGACACAAGCGGCTAATATCAACATGAAAATAAAACGAGCCATCTGTTCCAGACCTCCTTGTGATTATTTTCTCCTCGTTCTTGCATTGAACGGACGTTTTGTTCATAACTTTCAGTGTGAATTTGGTGTAAATTATTGAACGTTCCAACATCTAATCTTCTCGAATTGTAGCTAAACCGGTCTGCCATTCTTGTCCTTTTTTCCCAGCGTAGAGCATGGCATAGGTATCACCGATTTCGAGGATTTGCCCCGTTAACACGCTGTCGCAATCGAATGCTTCAGGGGTGTCCGATGGTGTAAATATAGGATTGTAAGGGTTCGGTTCAAAGGTCTGAAAATCGCGAGTCCGGACATGTCCCATCCGCCAGACTTCGCCATCGAAACCGCCATAGATAATATGGAAGTACTGTGGTCCTTTGAACAATTCGGTTTCACGAACGGATTTGCTATCCCATGTTTCCCCACTTCCTGTGAAAACCGGATTGGCAGGATTTTTTGTGACCGCTGCTGGATCGCTCGTCGGTGCGGTGGCGTGACACATTGTGAGTCCCTCGCCGAAAGATCGTGTCGCCTTGCCGGTATAAACGATGTGAATTGTGTCGCCTTCTACTGCTACCGAAGGGTGTGTTGATCCGTGCCGTTCGTGTTCGGTATCTGCGGGAATAACAGGCGTATGCTGAACGCGCTGCCACTCGCCTAAGTCTCCATCGCTCACAAGCAGACCTGTCTGTTCGGGTGTTGTTTCTCCTTTGCCCCGATAGTACATATAATACTTCCCATCAGCAGGATTTAGGAACGGAAAAGGGTACTCGACGGCTGCGTTATCAAAACCGTCCGTTGAGGGTTCAATAATAGGGTTCCGTGCGTCCTGCGTGATGTCCGTGAGATCATCAATAGGAGCCGTGGCGTGCATTATCAACCAGCGAACGCCAAGATCCCGTTTACACCAGATGTAGTGTACCGTCCTGTCAACAATGATCGCATGTGTTGCTGCTGCCCAGAGTGGTGGCGGCAACGCGATGATCGGATTACCTGTTTCTATCCGCTTGAAACTGGCGAACAACTCAAACGGAATAGCATCTTTTCTTTCATTGATTTCCATCGGTCTATCCTCTGTTTAACAGTATACCGTGTATCTACTATCTTCCTTCTAAAACGTTAAAATAAGCGTCCAGTCCCTGACGAAATTCCTCTGGTAACACGCGCCCTGTTTTGCCTGTCGCTTGTCTGGGTGAACGGTTCTCAAGAAAGGCTGTGCCGGTGTCGTCCCCAATCCCCGTGAGCCTCAAGGCGGCAGCAGTTGCCGGTGGTGCTGTCATTACCATCGGCGTATTTGGAATCCGGCATGTTTGGAGCAGAATTTCGATGACTTCCGTTATCGCTGCAATCGCCTTGGGACCCGTATCCGGTTCCGCGAGGATGTCTTCTACCTCATCCATAACGTCTGCGGCTGCCGTCACCTTCGCGAGTTGCTGTTGAATGAGGCGTTCCTGAGCGTTAGGTAAAAGGCTAATTTGCGCTGCGACTTCGCGAGTATCCTCGGTGAGCGTAATCTGTGTATCGTATAAAGTGATACTACGCTCTGCGTATTCGTCGGATGTAATTGCTTTTTTCGCCTGTTCAAGTTCGCGCGTCTCCTCCCGCAACTGGATCTCGCGATCGATAATGCGCAACACTTCCAAGACGATTTCTGGCGGTAGGTTTGGCAATTCTATCATGCCGCCCTCTGGGGGTGGTCGATTGGGCGGATCTACCAATTGTTCTGCCCATCGATCCAGGGTATCCGCCCAAAATTCCGCCTCAATGGTAGATTGTCCGACGAAATTTTTGTTAATCGTCTTTGCTATGTCTTGCATCTGATTTGAGACAAGCGCGTCCTGCATCTCCGAAAGCACGCGCAAGTAGTTTGGAGAAGGGCGGCGATCGGAATAAGCCACCATGTCTTGTATGATAGTAGATACAGTTTCAGACTCGTTGGTTTCTCGTTCCGCCAAACGTTCCCGATCAGATTGGTTATTTAGAGCGGCGGTGCGGTCAAGACCGAAACTATCAAGATTGTTCAGGTCTACTGCGATATCGATCTGTTTTCGCGAGGCGGCTTTCAATCGTTTCACAAACGTGCTGTTTTCAAAGCTGACGAGCAGCCTGCTCATCTCGTCTGCTAATTTGGCAAAAGCATCCAGCAGTTCCTGCTGCTCTTCGACGGCTTCAAGGACGAGATCCGCTGCTTGAGGTGCCGGTGTCTCTTCGTCTTCTGACTTTTCATTGTCCCTTCCGCTGCCTTTGAGCATGGTTGTAGGAATACGGAGCCCCCCCACGATCTGCGGTGCCTGTCCTTCCGCTGCGTCTTCACCTTTGTTGAACCCTGACTCAACGTCGGAGACAGTAGGCGTTGGATTGGCGGGAGTAAAACCGGGTTTACCACCTTGTGGCTGTTTGCTCCGGTCTACGCTGACCCCCTTGCCGGGTTTGTTCGGATCCTCTGGAATTTCATCTAAACCTTCAGGTGGCAGGATATTGTCAGGTCCATACTTCTCCACCTTTTCTGAGTCATTCGGTTCACCGCCAGAAGACGACCGTTGTGCTTGGGCTGCCGGCTGTCCTTGTTCTCCAGCATTCGTGGTAGATTTACCAGCAGAAGCCGTTTCAGCAGGGCTTCCGGGTGCCTCAGCGGCACGCGAAAGTAGGTCTGCGACAGAAGGCATTCTCTGTCCAGCGATCTCATCTAACTGCTCAATTATATCTCCCCATGCCTCCAGTTGTTTTGCATCAAATTCTTCATTCTTCGCTGCTTCTTGAACCAACTCTGTGCCGGTTTCGACCAGACTGTCAAGTCTTGCTGCGTTGGCGCGTTCTGCGGCAGCTTGTTCTTGGATCCGCTTGCGCTGCGCGGGATCGTCAAGGGTTTCCGGGGGTAGGTCGCGTAGTTCGCGGTTGATTTGGTGCAGTTGTAGTTCCTTGTCGTGAACATCCTTTGCAGCACCCGTCCAGAGCTGCATCTGTCCGACTAACCACTTGAAGTGTTCTGATGGCGTGAGTACGTGGAGGACAAGAGGCGACGAATAGACGCGATCGCGGTTAGGTAGGTAGTCCTCCGCATAGGCACGCAAGCGGAGACTCTGTGGTTTCACACTCTCACGCTTCGGGGAAAATGTGGCAGCGACGGTCACGGTGTCCGCTGTCGGTGTCCCTGCGGATACTATTTTCTCGCCGCTGGTGGGTTCGGGGTTGTGAATTGGATTGGCGATACCCGTCCATTCTAAGCCGATCCGTTTTACACCGAAATCGTCCGATGCCTGAATCTCAAAAGCAAGCACTTCATTAGAAATGACGACCTGATTATTCTTTAATTTGTTGAGAGCAACTGTTGGTGATTCATCATCGAGTGCCTCAAACCGTAGCACTTGTGGTTCACGGGCGGCGAGACCGAACCGATCCCGCCATGTCAGGTGCATTTCTGTCGTCGTTTCTACCGCTATTGGTTCGGTTGTCACGCGCACACCATCCACCTTTTGGGGACGATTGTTCAGAGTTGCTTCCGACAGTTCACGTGTCGTGGTGGCTTCTAAGGTGGCGGTACTACCCTTCACTAAGTTCACAATTCCGCCGCGGATATCATCTATGCGTGGTTCTTGGCGTTGTAGATAGTCCGGTAATTGGACTTTAGCAGTGAGATTTTTTAGTGCGGGACGCAACTTGGGTTCAACGGGAATAGAACGTCGTGCGTCTCCGACGCGGAGTGCGACGCTTCCGTCCTTGGTTTGCGGCGGTAATTGGAATTTGTAGGTTGCCCCGTCGCGTTCAGCAACTATAGGGGTCTGTTCTGCGTATTGTGCCTCGCCCGACTCAGGTTTCCATGGTGAATCCTCTTTGAGGCGGGCTTCGACATCAAAGGATTCCGCGTATGCCACAACGCGCCGATCAGCGTTACCTTCCAACTGTGCGAAGGTATACCGTTCCACGTTTCGCCACGGGGTCAGCCATCGAGCGAGCGTGTTCCGACTCGTTGCGGGAATCACAATGCTCCCGATGACAACCAGTATTATCGGAATGCCTGCCGCATAAGCCCAGCGGCGGTGTCGAGGATTTGGGACAGCATTTGCGAGGTTATGCTTTGCGACCTCGGCATCAACCTGACGCATCGCTGCTTCAACTAACGCGGGGCTTGCCGATTGATCTGTCCGACTGGATGCGAGTTCCACGATACCGAGCACGTGATCGCCAAAACGTGGAAACTTATGCTGCAACAGTCGAGCGATACCTTCCAAACTCCGGTGTCGCCACACCCAATTATAGTACTTTAGGGGCAAAAAGAGCACCATTCCCACCATACCCATCAGTAGGATAAGTACCCGCAAGAGCGTAGGTGTATCAAACATGCGGTCTAAGCCAAACACGACAAGATATGAAATCATAATGCCGAAGAGTGCTGCCAGTGTCCCTTCAGCGAGTTTGACTATCCATACGCGTTTTTGGTACTGTTCAAGTGCTGCCTTCATGCGCGGCGGTAAGTTGACTGCATCCTTTTGTGAGCGCGTTTTTGCTTGTGTTTGGTGCATGGAAATCTCCTCGTATTGGTTATTAGTTGTCAGTCATCAGTTTTCAGTAATTAGCAGTCAGTCGTCAACTATCAGTGGGAGGGGTGCAACCCCGCCAGCAACTATACCCAACCGTCATCAACCATCAATGTCAATGGCGACTCCATCTCTTCAAGGGGTAGATGAATCCGCTGTCGTTTCCGAGACGATTCATAAATTGCCATAAGGAGTTCTAAGGAAGCGTATCCCTGATAACCGCTTGAGCGGTGTTCTCTGTCTTCCTCAATGGCTGCGATTATGTCTTGTACGGGATCAGTTTCCGATGGCAATTCTGGCGTTACCCATGCTCCATCAGATTGCTGGTTGCGGATACGGAGTCCGGGTCCACCCGGCGCAGCCAGTTCAATTTCGCCTTCTGTCCCGTAGCAGTAGATATGGTGATAACCGGGGGCGGTATCGTTACCAGATTCAATGATACCCCGGACATTGTTTTCAAATTTGAAATACCCGATCGCGAAATTCTCGGAGTGCAGATCATATTTGGTCGGCGTGCCGATCCGTTCGATTTGACCTATCACCCAACTGACGGGACGGTCGCCGTAAATAAATCGCATCAGATCAACGGTGTGTGTAGCGTTGTCTTTCAGGTCACCGCCGCCACAGATGCCGTGAATTCGGAAGAGTTCACCAATCTGACCGTCGGCAATTATCTGTTTCGCGGCAGCATACGGCGCGGAAAACCGTACTTGATGGTCAATCGCTAATTTCACACCGTGCTGTGAACATGTCTCAAGCATCTCTCGCGCCTGTCCGAGGTTTTCCGCCATCGGTTTTTCAGAAAGAATTGCTTTCACGCCCCGTTTTGCGACTTCAATCACGATCGGTGCGTGCAGTTTCGGGCGCGTACACACCGAAACAATATCAATATCTTCTGTTTCGAGCATCTCAATATAATCGGTATACTGCTTTTCAACGCCGTACTGCTCACTATAAGCTTTAGCGCGTTCTTCATCAATGTCGGCAATCGCTGTTAGTATCGCTCTCGGTTCTTTTACATACCATCCAGCGTGCATGTGAGAAATTCCACCGCAACCGACTATTGCAACTTTATAGTTATTAGGCATTATAAATTCCTTCTGTGGCTTTCTTACTCCAGTTGTTGGTTATCGGTTTGGTTCCCGTATTCACTCCTTGATGGTATATTATACCATGTTCGATTGAACGTGTCTATTTGCTTTTAGATCAACCCCAGGGTCATTCAATTTTAAGAAATTATTGGATTGGATGTCTTTTTTTTCAGGATCCGCTGCGAAATGCTGCGAAAATTTCTGCGTTTTGTTTTAAAACATAACATATATAAAGTATTAACACCTGCGAAAAGGACAACGCCAAAAACCAAAAATCTACAATTGAATGGCTCTGAGATCAACCCTATTACACTGCACCGTTCATTTTTCTTGCGACCCAGAACGCCCCAAGTAGAAAGACTAAAACGCCCGCCCAGATAGGGTGTGCCCAGAGCCGCGTCCGGTGGACAGTCGGTGCTGGCTCCGGCAAGGCTGCGAGATGCTCCAATAGACTCGGCACTTCGGAAACCGGTACCAACTTACCCTCGGTAATCTTAGCGATCTCATCTAATACATCAAAACGCGCCAAACGTCCTTGTTGTTCACGATTTAAGCCTTGTACCGATAGATCCGTCTGAACAGAGGCACCGGTTTCACTGCTACTCGCAATAAGGCGATAGTTACCGGGTTCTTTCGGCACAAACGAACCGACGAATAAGCCCGCCAGATCCTCTGTGCCCGGTTGAAGTCGAATTGTCTGCGTTTTGCCCGATGGTGAAATTGCTTGTACAACAACTGAACCCCTATCTAAAGGCCCCCCTACATTGTCAATAGCGTTGGCATTCAACGTCAACACGTCATCGACGTTGGGTCGATCAGGTGCGTAAAACAAGCGTATTGCTTCGCTTTGTGCCATCTGTCGGCGGTATGCCATCCACCGCGCGACTTGACTCCAGAAGCGATAGTGGTATTTATCTTCAACACCGTGCCGCCAACGCCAAGCACTATCTGTTCCCATAAAAAGGACTTTACCGGTGCCATAGGTCTTGGTCACGATTAATGGTACGCGTCCGGAAGCAGTCGCGACTTGATCGTGTACTGCCAGTGTCTCAGTGCCAGCCTTGGCGCGCTTGACTCCGGTATACCAGAAAAATCCTGGCAACTTACGCCATACTTCGCCGTTATCTTGGTCGGTATCTCCAAGACGTGTGAGCAAACTTCGCTGCCCTGACGCAGTGAGTGCGAAATACCCTTGTATATTCGAGCCGACACCTTGAGGTGTTGCTGGATCCAAGACCACGGGATAGAGGTCGGCGAGCGGACCGGGAATTAACGTGTCATGAGATCCTGAGCGTCCCGGCATAAAGACGATCCCTGAAGCTTGGGCACTGACTAACTTCCGTAATTCCTGGACTTGTTCAGTCGTTAATTGGTCTTCTTTCACACCGACATCGCCAAGGAACACTACGTCATAACGACTGAGTTCCCTTGCGTCAGGAAAACGTTTAATATAAGTGCGACCGCCGCCGACTTGTGGCAACTCAGGATGAAAAAGAAGGCATGTTACTTCAACGCCTTGATCCCGCTCTAAAGCATTTCGTAGGTATCGGTACTCCCACCGCGGAAACGATTCGATGACAAGGACTCTCAATTGTTCCTCACGTATTGATATCGGTGCGGATATCTCATTATTTTCCGGGATCAATTCCTCGGCATCCTGTGCGATACGGAGGTTTAACGTGTAATTCTCTGTCGCTGGGGGTGTCCAGACGATATTATCTTGCGCCTGACTCATGGCAGGGACACCGACAACCTTGGTAACCTTTGCCTCGTTATTGACGCTGAGTGTGACACTCACATCCCGGTCCTGCCCTAAAGTGCTGCGAACAACAAAGGGGATACGGAGCTGCTTATTTGTTACTCCAAAAGTCGGCGCGTCCATCCTGACTAACTCAAGGTCCGGTAGTGGTACCTTACTGCCGACCCCTACTGCAAAGACGGGAATCCCTTTCATCCGAAACCGTGTAGCTGCCTCCACGGGGGAGTTACCGACATTCCAATCACCGTCCGATAGAAGCACCACGCCGCGAAGGTTTGTGTGGTTGTCGAGCACGTGTGACAGTCCAGCATTCAAATCTGTTGCTTCTTCTGCAGGGTCCAACTGTGAAGAGAACGGCTCGAACACCACGTTAATATCCGTCGTATCCGACGGTTTCCAGACTGCCTCGGACATCAGCGGTTGAATTGTCTCAGCGCGGCTCTTGCGTTCGCCGGAGAGGTCTTGGTCGTCAAAGACATCCCGCGTCTCCATACTTTTGGATTGGTCCCAGAGCACCGCGAGCGTTGAACGTCGATCTGGCGGTTGTATCTTCAACCATTCGGGCTGATTTAGTGTGGTGACCACTAAGCAGACCAGGACAAAACGCAGCAACTCAAGCCATCCGGTTCGCATGCGATAACCGCTACGATGCCATGCCAACCAGCACAGGACACCGGTCACAGCCACGATAAACAGTCCCAAGGCCATGATGGAGCTGCTTGAGAGAAATTCGAGGCTTCCCTGTTGTTCTTGCATTTTTTCCCTTTCTGGCTATCGGTGCTGATATTTTTCAATAAAGAGGTTAACATCCGGCTGATAGCCAATAGCTACTCCGTGCTTCCCTCTGCAACTGTGAGATCAATTAAAGGAGTGGTTTCCGTTTTCCTGCTTGGCAAACTCAGCACTGCCTCCAAAATGAGTGCCAACGCCATTGCGATGAGGAAGATACGCCAGAGTTCACTCGCTAAGGCAGATGTGTCCCCAACATCAACATCAATTCTTCGGTACGACAGTCCATCGAAGAGGGCATCCACCGTCTCAACAGGCGATGCCTTGGCACTGTCCTCAGTTTGGCTGCGGTTCACGGCTACCCAATATTCGTCTTCACGATAAACGCCAGCATGCAATTCACGTTGTGAGAGGGACACGGTGTTCTCTGCGGAAGCCACTGATTTCCACTGATCTCGGTCTGCAAGCACACCAACGCCAGCATCGCGTTGTGCCGCGGCAGCCAATGCGAGACAACCTTCAGTCAACGCCCGCTGTAGCATGACATAAAACACTATACCGTCGCGTTCGAGGGAAGAGAATTGTGCTGTAGGCAGCGTGCTGCAGAAATAGATTGCGCCGTGATCAGTAGACACACGGGTTAGTAGGGGGGCATCGTTGCCAAACCTTGCTAACGGCGTTCCAGTACCCTCAAGGGTTCGGTAGCGATAGGTGCGGAGTCCGTTCAAAGGCAAGGCATCTCCGCTCTCCACATGTGCCAGTAGATCGGCATCGCCGCGCCACCATGCGACTTTGGAAACCTGTCCACCATCAGAGGACTGCCAGTCGCTCCAGTGTGAGTCGAATAGTTGTTCACCAGCGTTCTGCGCCGGTGGAAAGAACATAACTACACGTCCGCTGTTGACGAAATGCGCGATCTGTTCCGCTACCAACCCGCTTGGTAGTGGGCCTTGCCAAATCAGCAATCCGGTATTTTCCCAGTCGATTTCCGCGACTCGGTTCACGGGAATCACATCTGCGTTGTGTTGCAGTCGGGCATCCAGCGGAACAGCGAGTGCCCGACGGAACGCTTCGCCGATCCTTTTATCATCACTGACGACAACTGCTTTTCGGACTGGCGGTTCTGAAAAGACAAAGAAAAACCGATTATCCAGGGGGTTCGCATCGCCCGGTAGACTCACGGACCCCCAACCTGAGCTGAGTTTGGCATCAATAGGGATACGGTGTCCTTGTAAAGAGGCGCCGAGTGTGTCAAGTTCCATTTCAACCACAGACTGTACGTTATTGACTTCAAACTCAATCGGTACGCGTCGCGTGCCACTGCTGTCACCGCCCGTACGCACCATCACATCAAGAATGAGTTCTGCATCATTGCCACGTTTCCACCGTTGGACGTTTTCCACTCTTACCGACAAGTTTCCAGAAGGTGGATCGGTGTATGCCAGTAGGAAGTGATGCACACCGTCTAATTGGGCAAACGCCTCGCGTATCGCGTTCCACCGACCGCTGTGAATATCCCAATCGTTCTCGTTCAGGTCCGAACAGATCCATATTTCGGCGCGGCCGGACTCGTTTGCCTTGAGATAGGCTAACGCCGTTTCAAGCATACTTGGGATATTCGCACTGGTGGCACTCGCGCCGGTCATAGGTAGATTCAATAGAGCCTTCGGTGAATCCACTTCCTGCATCTGAGTGCTGGCACTATCAATCAGAAGTAGATGTGTTCCGTAATCACCTTGCTCCAGCAATTGTGCAAGTCTTTTCAGTGCCGTGGATCTCTTTGACTCACCCGCTTGTAGGTCTTGCATTTCCATACTGGCGGAGCGATCGAGGAGAATCAGTGTGGCATCAGGCTTACTCAATCCGACGCTTCCTAACCATCCGCCGGAGAGTGGTCGGCTAATGGCGAAAATCAAAGCCCCGATGGCAAGGACGCGCATCAGTAGGATCAGAAGATGCCGGAGGCGCGCCATACCTCTGCTCATACGCTTTGCACTCATGAGGAACATCATCGCTGCCCAAGGGATCGTCCGGTGCCGCTGCTGATTGATTAAATGGATAATGATCGGCAGTGCCATCAACGGAAGCGCGATTAATGCTAACGGTTGTAAAAAACTCATAATTTTTATTAGTTTTCAGTTATCGGAGAAATGGTTATCAGTTTTCAGTACGGTTTTCTCTCACTGCGAGGCATGAAAAACCTTTCAGTTTTCAGAAAGAGACTTTGGAACTATCCACAACCTTTTTTAACTGACAACTGATAACTGACAACTATTCCTCACTTCTGTCTTTTGGGTGTCCGTCCCAATAAGAATCGTGCCAATACATCCCCATAGTTTTCGTGTATACAGATACGGTGATAGTCAACCTCGGTGTCGCGAATCACCTCGTCCATACTTTCGAGGTACATTTCCATTGCGCGTCGGTACTGCGCACCGATGACAGTCGGATCTGCAAGTATAGGTTCTCCACCTTCCATATCAGCGAATCGCATTGGGCGATCGAACTCAAAATCGAGTTCGTTCTGCTCCATGAGATGAAATACAGCGACATCGTGTTTACGGAACCGCAGGTGTTCAAAACAATTCCGCACCGTTTCAGGTTCCATGAATAGATCTGAAATGACGACGATGAGTGCTCTCTGTGGGATACGTTCAGCGGTTTCGTGGAGAATGTCAGCCAACCCGGTTTCGCCTGACGCCTCCATTGTTCCTAATTCATCAAGGACAACGCTAAGATGGGTAGCACTCCGCTTTGGTGGAATTTCTATGTGAAATGCTTCACCTGCACAGTAGAGTCCAACGGCATCACCTTGTAGGGCGGCTATATAGGCTAAGGTGCCTGCCACCCGACGTGCGTAGTCAAGTTTACTCAAACCGGGTTCCCCGCCGGTTCCTGCGGGGTTTTCGTTGTATTCAAAATCCATTGAACCGCTGGTATCAACAATTAAGCACATCCGTAGGTTCGTATCGGCTTCAAACTCCTTGATGTAGTAGCGATCATTGCGGGCATAGGCACGCCAATCGAGTCGGCGTGTGTCATCGCCTGGAACGTACTTACGGTACTCGGCAAACTCAAGACTGGAACCGCGAATAGGGCTCCGATGTTTACCGGATACATTTCCTACCATGGGGAGTCGGGCGTGCAATTGAAGCGTGGAGAGACGTTCCAAGACCTTCTGGTTAAGGTAATCCCGTTTGAGTTGCAGTGCCATTTTTTTAAATTACCTTGCGGATAAGTTTCATTGGTTGGTGACTTAACGGTTTTTGTGATCGAGTCGTCCCTTCATTTCATTATGGGACTTGGTTTCTGGCGTTTACCGGAAACCCGATTTGGACATCGGACACATCGGAGCAGAAACCTCATATTTATGAAAGTTCTTCAACGAGACGGTTGACGATGTCTTGGCTGGTGATGTTCTCGGATTCTGCCGCGAACGATGTGATAACGCGGTGCGTCAGCACAGGATCCGCCACTGCGACGACATCCTCAAGTCGCGCCATGTAGCTGCCGCTAAGTGCTGCGCGTGCCTTCGCCCCTAAGATCAAGTATTGAACTGCCCGTGGACCGGCACCCCAAGCAACAAGCGGCTTCAGCCAGTCAGGTGATGCCTCACTTTTTGGGCGGGTGCTACGTACTAAATCAACAGCGAATTCGTAGATATGCTCTGCTACGGGCACACGTCGCACAAGGTCTTGAAAGGCAAGTACCCGTTCACCTGTCAGGACGTGTTCAAGTGTTGGCAGTGCCACACCGGTTGTGGTACGGGCAATCTCTATCTCCTCAGCGCGTTGTGGGTAGTCTACTTCAATCCTGAACATGAAACGATCCAGTTGCGCCTCCGGCAACGGATATGTCCCTTCCTGCTCTATGGGGTTCTGGGTCGCCAATACGAAGAACGGCGGTGTCAGTTGGTATGTTCTGCCGATGACCGTGATTTTGTATTCCTGCATCGCCTCAAGCATCGCGGCTTGTGTTTTTGAGGGGGCACGGTTAATCTCGTCCGCCAGAATGAGATTGGCAAACAAGGGGCCCTTTACGAACTCGAACTCCCGCCTACCGCCAGGTACCTCCTGAAGGATGTCGGTTCCGGTGATGTCCATCGGCATTAGATCGGGTGTGAACTGGATTCGACTGAACTGCAATGCCATCGTCTCAGCGAACCTGCTCACTAACAACGTTTTCGCCAAACCGGGAACGCCCATCAAGAGTGCATGTCCTTGAGAAAACAGACAGATCGCTAAGTGTTCGATAACTTGCTCCTGACCGACGATGATCTTAGCAAGTGTTTGCTTTAGTTGGTCGTAGACGTTACGCAGTTCGTCAATTGCTGCAACATCGTCGGCATGCATTGTGTCAGTGTTTGGTGTCGTTGTCATTAGGTTCCTTCTGTATTGTTGTTATGAAGTTGTAATGTAAAAGAAAGACAAATTTTGCCTTAATATTACGGTAGCAAATTCGGTGCCAATCTGAACACTCCCGTATTAATCGGATGCTTTATGAAATGTTCAGAAATAACCGCACAAAATGGGGCAAAATTTGTGGCTAATAGCACGAAATCGGGCAAAAATTTGTTCAGTGCATAAGTAAACTAAGGTTTCAATTATTAATGACGCAATTTGTGGGCGAAAAAGGTGCATAATTTGGAAAATAGTAAACAATTGTCGGTTAGGAGTTTTATCGGAAACGTCTTAGTCTCCCGGTGCTAAAAATAGATGAACGTGGTGATGCGATATGCTCATCCATCCATTTCAACCGATCCTGTAACCATTTTTTCATCTGTTGGACCTCCTGTTGATATGTAGGTAGACCCCGTGTAGGATTACCGAAGGCACGGCGACCCAGCACGGGCCATCTCTGGAAATTCCGTTTCTGTGCTTCGGATAGATACTCGGCAGTTCGATTAATCTCATCAAGGAGTTTAGAAGTGGCGAGTACATCTCTCCGAAGCGTCTGCCATCGCTTGACGAGTTTTTGCCTGAAATTTGCGTCTTGTAGGAGTCGATCCCACCAAAAGGGGACATGGTTTGTATAAATCAGCCAGCCATCCGTTTTCCATCCCTGATTGAAACTTGAATTGCCCATTGATAAGTTGAAATCCCAGACGGGTCCCATTGTCAGTTTACCGTCTCTTTCTTTGTACATATATGTGCTGTTCCGAAATCCGTCTATGTTCCTGAAAAGTTCATTGATGATGAAATGGTCGATAAAAGCATCTATATCAATGTACTTAGCATATCCGCGTTCTGGGTCCTTAAAGTCCTTTCCGGCTAATGCCGCTTCAAATTCGCCCATATAGTTCTGAATCCACGCTTTTTGGTCGAAGGACATCTCGTGTCCTTTCGGATATACATGAAACAACCGTGTGCCGGTACGGGTAAAGAAATAAGTTTCATACCTGTCAGTTTTATCGATTTTTAGGATATAACCGCCGGTGATGTCCGCGGGTTTCAGCGGTTTAATATCAACACGATCTTTTCCGCGCTTAATCTTTTCTATGAGTAGATAGACCCCAACGTAATGTTTGTTTTCGGTTATTGTGTCACCGCTCTCATTGAGAAACAATTCAACGAACTTTGTTCTGCTTGCGTATCTGCCGATGCGATTGCTGAACTCGTACGCCAAATGATTTCGCATGAGGGTTTTATCCGAATAGGGTCCGTTTAAAACCCAATCCGACTCGGCTGGCAGTTGCAATAACGATGCATCTTTGTCGTTGCCTTCATCGTCCTGAATTTCTACGCCGTACTGATTTTTCGGGAATCCGAGCGAAGTTTTTCCTCTCAATTCTATGCCGATTTTCCCCTCGAAATCAATATGCTGACTATTTAGGGTGTTTCTACCGCTGGATTCATCGTAAATAATCTTCATTTGTGCCTCGATTTTCGGTTCGTCGCGAATCCAGTTTCCAGATGTATCAATAATAATGATCGGTAGATTTGATGTAAACGCCTTAGTGCGCTCCAGTTTCCGGTCTGTATCGGTACGCTTCAAGTTCGATATTTTTGAAGGTTGATTAGGTTGTTTGGTAGTATCAGTGATGCAGCCTGTTGCTATGGCTAAAATGATACTACCCAGAAACGTCAATATAATTTTCTTCTTGAAGTACATTGTCTATAACCTGTTAAGGTGCTGGGAATTTTGCTTGCGATATTCCATCTCAGTAGCGCATTATGTTTTTACTGTGTGTGCGCTATAGGTGAAATATGGTGCACTCGGACATTTTTAAAATTGGCGTTGCCTGAGTTACTCTCGGTTTCTGTGTTGCTTGCAACCGCACCCCCACCGTTGGCAAGGAAACAATTTTGAACAGTGATGTTATCGGACGAAGATACTTGTCCATCAAATTTTATTGCGGTACCACCGCCGATAGGTCGCCCGTACTCGCGTTGCCCTGTGTCAATGCGACAGTCGCTAACTGTCACGTTACGGCATTCAGAGAGGTTGAGTCCATCCTGATTTGTTCGGATGTTGATGTTGTCTACCATCACTCCATCGCAATCCGTCGCAAAGATGGCAGCATTGCCTCCATTATGGACGTTCAAGTTTCGGATCTTTACGTTTTTGCAGTGTCGTAGCGTAATAGCATTGTTGCCTATTCCGTTGAGAGTGCCGGGACCGTAGATGTTCACGTTTTCTAAGTTTTCTCCGATAAGCAGAACGGCATCCGCATCAGGCAAAGCTTTGAGTGTAGCCCCTGCATCAAGTGCGAGCGTGACATTGTTTTTCAGATGGATAATGCCAGTGGCATAGACCCCAGACGGGACAAATACCGTGCCACCGTCAGCAGTGTTGCAGGCAGCAATGGCTCGGTTAATTGAATCCGCATCGTTCGATTTGCCATCGGCTACGGCACCGAAATGCCGCACATTGTATGTACCAACCTCAGCGAGTGCCTCAGCAGTCAATCCAGCAAGCGTGTCCAGGCGTGTCCTACCTGTATGTGCCTCAAAATTTGTCACCCATTTCTTAAGGGTGCGGCTGCGTTCGGATGCGGCATAGTCCACCAGCATTTTCAACGTGTATTCGTATCTGTGCGGATCTACCTTGCCTTCAAGCGTTTTCCACAACTCGGCTGCCTGTTCAGCCATCTCAACGCCTTCTTCGATGTTGGCATAGATGTCCTGTATGAGGGTTCTGCCAATAGAGAGTCGCTGATCGTGTTCTGTGAAGTGGAAGGCAGTGAGGTGTACTTCTCCGCGTAACTGGTCTCCATATATCTCACGAAGCCCTGGCGCGTATTGCGCTAACACACGCTCACGCAACGCCGGTGTTATAGTGCCTGCCCCTTCCCTATTAACTATATAGGGGGTCTTGACTTGTGCCATGCCGGGGTCGGAGGAATCAAGCCATATACCGCGGTAACCACGATAGTTGTAGGTCTTACGCGTCACTTCCTCAAGCATCATCAGAATGGTCTTGATCGTTCTAAGGACCTCTGGATCATCGCCGAATGTCTGTTGAATCCATTCTGTGTAGATTTCATCCACTGTTAAGTCTGGATTCCAAGTGAGTCGTCCCAACCCATAATAGTTGACGGCGTTCAATGGAGATTTTGTCCATGCGGGTGCAGGTGAGATCATAGACACACCCATGATACAATCAACATTGAATTTATTCAGGCTTCCTGGTCCGTTGCGATAGGTATCCTGTTCAAACCACCACTTCCACTTCTTGACCCAAGAGACCGGCCAGCTTTTGTCAATGACAAGTTCACTTCCATATAAGTTTTTCTGAATTGCACCATCAAGGGCGGGAATGGGTGCCGCGAGGTCCCAGTCCAGAGGGCTACCCTTAGGAACTATAATGACGTTATCTCGAAAGTTTCCGTCCTCGTGTGCGAATAGGTCGTACGGAATCAAGTTGCGGTATGGCTCTGGGGTGTATCGAAGATTACCATAAACGAACGCACGCACAAGCACCTTTCCATCGTACGGTTTCAGTGTGTCCGCAATGCGGTTCACCATTGGCGGGCGTGGATCACCGTTCTGTTTCTCCGAACCAAGTTTCATCATGTATCCACCGAAGTCAGGGACTCTGCTGTAGAGTGCATCGGCGGTTTTTGGGTCGAGTGCAAGGAGGTAATTCGGACTCCAATAGAGTTTGATGCCGTAGTCTCGGCAGATGTCGCCAAGTTTCTCTACTTCGTCAAGATGTTCCAGAAAATTGTTTCGATAATGCCAGTTAATTTCACTCGGACAGAGTGCGTTCCAACCGCACGATGCCAGCATACGCACCCAGTCTCGAATAAGTTTGGTGTCGCCGGTGCGCAGTTCTTCCCAACTGAAAATTGAGTTATCTCTGCCACCACCGCGCCATCTGTCTCCGAAAAGTCCACGGAAGTAAGACCAATGTGCCACCATACGGATAGGTACCTGTGGATTCTCTAACGCATCAAGTTCAAGCGGATCCTGCCCGATTTGAATGCGACGGATCAGATCGAAGGTGCCAAAAACAACCCCTGCTGGGATTTTCCCCGCAACGATAATTGCAACATCTGTGCCCTCTTTCAAGGTCTTGATAACGAACCCATCTCTCTCAATTCGATCTAGTTGTAGGTCTTCAGCACGATCGCGGATCCAGCTGGAAGTTTCGGCTGTTCCGAGAATAACCTTTGGTCCAGTGACAGTGGCAGTCTCCGAAACAGAAGGCTTGAAACCGAACATAGACTCTATTGCTTGCGCCAATTCAGAACTTGCTGTTTGAACAGTTGAATTTGTGCCTTCAGCCACGATGTTTTTGAACAAGTTCTTATCGTATTGTTTCGTAGGGGGCTTGAACTGTAGCCACGCCTTGTAGAGCGTCCTGTCTATTTCTTGGTATTTGTAAGTATTCTGCCTTCTTTTAACCAGATTCGTATCCCGTCTTCCTGCATAGATGTCCTTGGTCGCGTCGTAAATCTGCTTAACTTCAGCGTCGGTCAGCGGCTTGTTATAGATACGGAGATCATCGAGATAGCCGACAAAGCGTTCATCGGTGTGAATCTCCGTTAAACCCTCTCGGCGGAGTGGTTCCATGTCCGCCGTTGATAAATCGATTGTTGCAATCTGTTCCCCATCACGCCACCCTACGATTTGCTTGGCTTTGTCGTCATAAGCAACCGCGAACAGATGCCATTCGGAATCGCCGATGGAGGCTTTCACATGTGGATAAAACGCCCATTCTCGCATGTCGTATTTGGGCCAGTCGTAGTCAAGGATCCCTTCCCAATATTGAAAATCCTTCTCACCTTGGAAACGCACCTGAAAACAGCCACGATAGGTGTTAAGTTCGACAGCATCGTTGTTATACCTGAGAATATTGGCCCTATCCGATATCGTATTTAGCCAAAAACAGATTGTCCCACGCGACATCGCAAGCGGAGAGTTTTCAGGCACCGGAATTCGCATCGGTTCTGCCTTAGGCATCGTTTCAATACAAGCATGTCCTTCACCGAGTGAATAAATCTTTGTTCCACCAAGCACGGCGTGGTTCCCGTTTCCAGAGGTGTCGGTGCCTGTTCCGTCGTCAAAATTCCAACGACCCACCAGCCCTTCGGGTTCAGCTGCCATCGCATTACTGAGTTCACTGGTCAATATCAGTGCAACGACTGCCAAAACAGTAATGAATACTTGATATTCCATGTGTATCCTCCAATATATTCAAGGGTACTTGAAGACATATAATACTGTCCTCTGTTCAGTGCGTTACTGACAATATCCAGTCTCGAATTAAGTCCAATACCATCGGTGAAAGCGTCTCTTCAATGGCACCGTACTCGTTTACCAAACCTGTACGCGCGCGTTGGAAGAGGTGGTTGTGTTCCGGCAGGCGATGCACAGTAACTTTGTGATTACCGCCTTTTTCGAGAGCTGCGACGATAGCCGTGAGGTTTTGTTCGGCATCAACCTGTACATCCAGTTCACCGTTCAGCGCGAGGACAGGCACTCGGATTTTCTCAAACGCAGGGCGTGGATCAAAAGTCAAGAAATAGCGCATCCATGGGGTAAGTGACTGTTCCGCGAGTGCCCGTACGTACGTCTCGTCCTGTTGTGCTTGCGGAACACCGTTAATTTCAAGCTGCTTGCGTACAATTTCATTGACCCCTTGTTGCCGTTCGTCTTCCGCGATATCTTCTGAAGTCAAGATTGTAAACAACTGATCGAGGAGCGTTAGTAAATTCTGTTTACGCTCACCCGCTATTCCCGCTGCATCAAAAATACGTTCGTTCTGTTTACGCAACAACTCGGCACCAGGAACACCGGGACCTGCCATCAGTACAATAAAGCCGACATCATTGCTGCGACTGGCGACGATGGCTGCGATGAGACCGCCTTCGCTGTGACCGATCAATCCGATACGATTAATACGGTCATCTTTCTTAAGGAATGCCACGCCTGCTTCTACGTCCGTTGCGAAGTCCGCTGTCGTTGGCGGTTTCGGATGCGGCGTTGACTGACCGATACCGGGATCGTCTACACGGAGTACAGCGATACTTGCACGGCTCAGATGGTCGGCAAGCACCCAAAACGGTTTGTGACCAACCAACGTCTCGTCTCGATCCTGCAAGCCACTACCGGAGATGAGGAGCACGGCAGGAAACGGACCGTCACCTTGTGGTAACGTCAAAGTCCCCGCAAGGTTGACTGTACCGTTTTGAAAGGCTACCTCTTCGATTTTATAAGGGAACGGCGGTTTTGGTTCTTGTGGTCTTGCGGGATCCTTGACGACAATATCACGGGAGAGACGGAATCCGAATGTAGCACCACTTTGGCTGAATGTACCACTGATGGCACCGTCTTGCAGTTTCCCGTCAAAGGTTGGATTCCCCGGCACGCCGCGAATTGAGAATTTGACGCGCAGACCACTATCTTCTTCCACAACAAGGATATCAGACAGTGGTAATCCCTTCGCGCCTTGTGCTGGAATGTCGATAGTTCCACTCCAGCCACTGTCGTTGATAGTGAGATCAATTTTTACGGCGATGGGTTGACCGGGAATCTCAATCTGTCCCTCCCAGTGTCCGGCAACCGGGTCTGCTGCATCGGAAATCGAAAACCCCACCACCATTGCCACGATGACAAGGATTGTTTTAAGTAAATCGGATTCTATCTGATGAAAGTTGCTTTGCACTTAGTCTGATCCTTATGGACTGGTTTTTATATTTCCCCATGTTATGGCTAATTTGCCGGCGGGATAAACCGCCAACGCGGATTTGAGACCTGTTGTCATGATGGTTTTAATATCAGCCTCAGTCAGGGCGACAGTGAAAAACGCGATATCGTCAAAGACACCGGCATAATATTGTCCCCATTGATGCAAAAAAGTTGCGCCGATACTGATATCCGTAAAAACATAGGTATCGGCAACTGTGTTCCCTTCTTTGCCGTTGTAATAGCCCGTCGCGTTTCCCTCGTCATCCAATACAAACGCATAGTGTCCCCACTTGTTGTCATCAAATTTTGGGATGACGGGTTTCCATGCCTTACCCCAAATGTCAACTGCGCCATTTTGGAACCGAATTGCGAAAGCCGGATTTGTCGGTCCACTGACATTCGATATTAACCGATCATCATTGGCGGCATCACTCGGTTTTGCCCACAAAACCAATGTAACCGCCCCAGATAGGCCTAAATTTCCGACGACAACATGTCCTTTACTCTCATTCCCATTAAACTCAAGCGCGGCTCCGAATTTACCGTTCTTTATCCATTTCGGAGCGTTCACAATTTCCCCGTCTTTACCATTTTCAGAGGAATCTACTGCTGTATCCCCCTTGCCCTCATCAAAGAGCCACATCCCAACAACCGTTTTCGGATCAAATTCGGCATTGCCGATGCTGGTAAACATTAGACTCAGGACAATTACACTAACACACACAAGAATTAAATTTGCCATTACGATCTTCATCTATCATAACCTCCCTTTATTGGATTTGTTAAAATTCGGTGAATCTTGGATATTGGAGTATTTTTTTTAACTCGCCAGTATCAACATCCCATAGGCGGCGAGTGTCTTCTCTTCCTCGCCAGTGTTTGTATCCCAGAGGCGGAGGGTGCCGTCCGGCCCTGTACTTGCAAGGATTTCGTCATCAGGACTGAACCAAAGGCTTCTCACCTCTGCTGCATGACCTGTGAGTGTGGTCTTGTGTTCTCCAGTGTTTACATCCCAGAAGCGGATGTTCCCGTTCAGACTGCCACTTGCAAGCGTTGCGCTATCGGGACTAAATGCGAGGCTCGTGATACTCTCCGCATGCCCTATAAGTGCTTTTTTGGGTTTTCCAGTAGCAATATCCCATAGGCGGACTGTCTTGTCCGCACTCCCACTCACGAGGGTTCTGCCATCCGGACTGAACGATATGTTACGAACACTGTCCTCACCTTTCCTGAGCAAGGCAAGTTCTTGAAAGGTCTCCGCGTCGTAGAGCCAAATACCGACAGAACCCGCGACTGCTAATATAGCACCGTCTGGGGAATATTGCATATCATTGATACTGCCCTTACCAATGCGGGTTTTGGCACCGTCGGGTAAACTCCATTGCGTGTAATCTTGGGCGGAACTGATCGGTAGGTATAGTGTTGAAAAGGTAAATAGCGTTAAAAGGATGAAAAATGAGGTGAGTTTCATGCGATCAGGTTCCTCTTAGGGAATTGGGTGCTATCTGTGAGGGATGGCGAACGATTTCTGCGCTCTTTTTTAAGTATACCACAACAACTACAAAATGTGCCGTAAAAAAAAATAACAGTATGAAAACCGAGTCATAGGATATAGAAAGGAGACGCAATAAGGTATTATGCTTCGGTTTCAGTTTCTACTTCATTATCGTGCATAATTTCTTGCAAACCGGTAGCGATGCGGAAGCCGGCGATAGAGATGCCGATTGAAATGGCGAACAACCACCGATAACCGATATGCGGTGCGAGAATTCCACCTAACACTGGGGCGAAACCTACAGGCATGAGTAATGTGTTCATAAAGCCGATGTAAGTCGGACGGTTCCGTGGTGGTGCGATATTCAGCATGTATGCCATAAAACCCACCATCATGCCGTTCCCCAAAATACCACCGACTATGAAAATCAGCAAAAAGGCTGGCATTTGTAACGACACTGGCAATACACCCGAAGAAAAGGCGATTGCGGCAGGAATACCCATCAACCCTGCCGTAATAATCAGGAGCCATCGTACCCCATACTTCTCGCCGACATATCCCCATATTGTGTTTGAAATCACACCGCTCAACGCGGAACAGACAATAAAAAAGCCTATCGTTGCCTCAGAAAGTCCGAGTTCGTTCAGTGCATAAGGGATGTAGAAAGGGGATGCCATTCCAGAGAAATGCCCAAAGACGCGAAAGAGAATAAAGCGTCGGTAATTTGCGTCTGTTCGGAGGAAGTGCGGTCCCTGTTTTAGATGTTGTGAAATGGGTTGCCGTGTTCGTTGAACAGGGTGGATCGGTTCACGCACGCCTAAAAAACTGATAAATGAAAGAAACGCTGCAGTCACCGAACAGATAAAGAGAAAGGCGTAGTTATAGGGAAAACCGAGGTCCGTTTCCACATTACAGATGGTGCCGATAAAGTACATCGTGAACGTCTTGAAAATCTGTGTAATCCGTCCCAAAATGCCCGTAAATTCGGCTTCATTTCCGAGAACAGCCCGCACGAGGAATCCGACCCAGATGGCGAAAAACCCACCGTACAGTTGTCGCAGACTAAAAAAACGGGCGCGCCGCTGCGGTTCTATAGATTTGGAGACGATGTCCATGTAAGGGAGCGTTGAAACACCCATGGCGGAGGAGGATAAGAAGTAGAATCCGAGAAAGCAGGCGGCGAGCAACATTGGGTTTTGCTCACCTATTGTGATGGTGCAGAAAAAGACGGCGAGCCATGCCAAAACGCGGACGCTCATACCGAGGGCATAAAACGGCATTTTGCGTGGACGGTGTTCCAGTAGATTGGACATTAGCAGTTGTGGCCACATCCACCCTACTGTCATCATTGAACCGGTTAAACCTACCAGAAGGTCGGAACCGCTTAATTTATGGATAAAAGCAGGAAGCACTGTCGCGGAATCCGCAAATGCGAGGTTGATTCGCATGAAAGTGCCTTGCAGGAGTGCAAATCGGAAGTTCCGCCGTTGGTCACCTACTTGTTTAGACATTCTTTTTTGTGTACCATCCAAATTCTGTGTGTTATAACCGCAGCAATCAGAAATTCTGCGCTTTATCTTTTGACTCGATTTTCGTAATTAGGTTGAATAGAAAATTCCATCGTTCGTTTGGCATTAGCACAAAAATTTCCTTTACAGTCCGCTAAGGTTGTGCTAAATTGCATACAAATTTTTTTAACAGTTGTCGGTTACTTTGTGGTTTACCAACATCTTTTTATCACGTCGCGATTCAATGGTGGTTGAAAGATTAACACAAGATGTTCAACAATCGCAACCCGGACTGAAAACTGATAACCGATAACTGATAACCACTAAAGGAAACAGATATGGAACCTCTTCGGATAGGATTTCTCGGTGCTGGCGGTTTCGCACGGCACACTATTTATCCCGCGTTACATCTCGCACCCGTCGCGTTGCAAGCGGTTTGCGATGCAGACGAAAATCGTGCTAAGGATGCCGCTGGCAAATTCGGCACAGGTAGATATTACACGGATCGGCACGAAATGTTTGAAAAAGAAGACTTGGAAGCAGTGATTATTTCTATGGGACCTGACCCAAGGCAGCCGCTTGTGCTTGAAACGCTCGCGGCGGGATATCATGTATTTACACCAAAACCGCCTGCGCCATCTCTCGAAGAAACGATTGCTTTGGCAGAAACCGCAGAGAAACACGATAAGACACTCATGGTGAACTTCCAACGGCGGTTCAGTCTCGGTGTGCGAGAGGCAAGGCGGATTATGCAGACTGAATCCTTCGGCACACTTACCCAACTCTTCTGCTCGTTCTGTAGCGGGAAATACCCGACAGTCAAAAGTTATCTGCTTGATTTCGCGATCCATCACTTTGATCTGGCGCGGCATATCGCTGGTGCGGATGTGAAGGAACTCAGCGTTTTTCACAATGAAGTTGATGGACAAGGTGCATTTGCTGTCGGTGTAGAATATACAAATGGCGCGGTCGGAAGTTTGCAGCTGAGCAGCCAACGCTTATGGCAGCGCAATTATGACTACATCGAAATTACCGGTCAGCATGAATATATCGTTTTAGACGGGTTGTGGGGTGCTCAACACTTCACCGAATCTGGGAACAGCTTCACCTCAAACTTTTCTGATCAGCGAAATGGCGAATTGACTGGCGATGGCATTAGCCTTACCGAATTTGTCAATGCTATTCGTGAGGGTCGGGAACCGGTATCGAGTATCCAAGACTGCGTTGGTACAATGCGGTTCTATGATGCCGTGCTTCAACGGAAAAAAGGGGTTATTAGCCTTTAGCGATCAGTTATCAGTCGTCAGTACGATTTTTTTCTGCGAAAAAATCTTTCAGTTATCAGTATTCACGTTGGGATTATCAAAAATCTCTTGTAACTGATAACTGATAACCAGTCCTCTGATAGTTGACTGCTGATGGCTGATGGCTACTCTGCATTAATACTCTCCAAAACCCCAAGACACGTCTCCCCATTAACCAACCGATGATAATAGCCTGCGACGCGCTCGGTAAAATCCTGATTCTCATGCAAGCCACGCAACGGTGTCCCACTGGCAGGGGACCATAATGTCGTATTTGAGAAAATAGACGCAATCCGTCCTTGCACATCTATTTGACTTGCACCAAATGCCCCCCTTAGAACATCCTGTATTGTTCGGTCAGGGTCTCGGATTTCATACGCTGTACCGGTGTCGGTAATACCCCTGTAGTCATCAAGAGACGAGATTGCGTTTGGCGTTAGAAATCGGAGTACCGTCGCGAAGGAATAGGCAAAATCGGATTTAAAAAGTTCGGTGCTGGCATCGTAGTTCGGTGAGCGAACAATATCCGCAGCGCGTTCGCGGAGTTTCACGGTTTCAATGATGTTAATCCGAGCGTTGTCGTCTTTGACTCGGCGGATGCGATCTACAAACTCCAGTGTGTAGGCATGTGCACTTTTATCTGCTATCGGGATGTCTGCTGCTACGATCTCGGCATATCCATTCATCAGACGTTCGAGGTGTGGTGCAAACGTTGGGTGTGACGCTGCTTCGTTGACGTATTCAATGCCGGAGAGTGCCCCTTTGTGCGTAATCCCCGGTACATGTACAGAATTCACCAAGAGCAGTTTCCAATCGTGATAAGGCTCGATGTTCTCTTGACTGACAATGACGCCGTAGTCCTGAAGTTCACCGAACGGCACGCGTAGCATGTCGCCTAAATCTTCCAGAATAAGCGGCGTTGCGGGTAATGCCTCCGCATAAGTTATTAATTCATCTTTTCCCTCGATCTGTGCCCTTGCAGCTGCCTGAATCTCGTCAGGAACAGCATAGACCTGTGGCACAAGCCGGTCGCCCATTTCGTTCAGAAAACCGACGTTTGTCTCTAACCATACCGCGTAATCATCGCTCCGTTTTGGATACTCGTTGCAGAGAATATCACGGATCACATCGCCGTTATTTCGGAGGTTATCAGTGTTGATGACGCAGAGTGTTGCGCCTGCGCCGTGACGACAGAAATAGCGGTAAAGGGTCTCATCGAGCACATCCATTGCGAGTTCGCCTTTAGCGATCCCTGCTTCGGTTACGCCGATAAGGATAAGGTCAAGCGGGTTTTCCGTCTGTGCATAGAACTGCTCACGACCGGTTTCTGTAGCGAGTGTTGTTGCCCCAACAACGCTTGAAACCTGTTGGATGTCGTGGATACCACTTAAGTCAAACGTGACGACGTGGTATGTCCCGTTCTGTCGGTTAAAGGCATCGGCTTTCTCGGTACCGCGCGGCTGTCCGACAAAAATACCGCCGTTGTAGAGATTTCGCTGATTGAGGATATGAACGAATTCATGGGTTAAGGCGCGTTGTAAGCCGCCTGCCCCGATCGCAAGGACCTTGATTGGGTACATGTTTTTATTTTTCTCCTTTGGCTAAAATATCAGCATAGAGGCTTAAATAAGCGTTTGCGATGTTTTTCCAATCGTATGGTTTGACGCGTTCAATACTCGCTTTGCCCATTTCAATGCGCCCTTCATTGGCATTAATCAGTTTGACAAGGCAGTGCGCAAGTCCATCAACATCGCCGGGATCGAACAGCGCACCGTTAACCCCATCGCCCACAAGTTCATCGATACCTTGAACGCGACTGGCAATGATCGGAAGTCCTGTTCCCATCGCCTCCAAGACGACAAGCGGCATTCCTTCTGCGAGTGAAGGTAAAATTAAGAGGTCGGCATCACTATATTTTTCTGGCAATTTCGGATATGGGACTGAACCTGCAAAGTGGAGATGTGATGCTACACCGAGATTTTCTGCTAATTTCAGGAGTTCTCCGTGATACGGTCCATCGCCGACGATCTCTATTTCAAAGTTATGTGAGACCTTTTCAAGGACTTGGGGAAGCGCGCGGATTAGAAATTGGAACCCTTTGCGAGGGATAAGCCTCCCAATTGTGAGAACCCGTACCTTTTCTGGATAGGCGTCGCGTTGGACGGGTGTAAAAGTTTCCAAATCCACAGCATCGGGGATCACATCCATTTTTACATCCGAATCCGTCTCTCGCGCAAGTTCGCGCAAGCCTTCGCTACAAGCGACGACCGCTGATGCGTTTCCCCAAATCGCTCGGATGACGGGTTTCAGTAACAGATATAACCACCGATAATAAGGTGGATCAGGATTACGGCTCGGCACATCGCGCCCGCCCAGAAATATGACATACGGCACGTTGCGCCGTTTTTGTAGAAGATAAGCACCGCCACCGGCGGGAATGCCGAAAAAGACTTGGACGATATCCGGTTGAAACTGCTTGGCAAACCGTAATCCATGGAGACTTGAACTTACGGCATAAGTCAGCATCTCGTGTACGGCACATACATCAGGGTTTTTCCGAAGCGCGCGTACGCGATGCACATGAAAGCCTTCCACCTCCTCGTCTTTCGGGCAATCACGAAATTGCGAAGTAATCAGATGCACATCGTGTCCTGCCGCCGCGAAGTGTTTGCCTAAGAAATAACTCACCCAACCGCCACCGCCGCCGATCGGTGGGAATTCATGATTGAACATTAAGATCTTTTTCGGGGTATCATCCATACAGGCAACTGTATCCTTTCGTAGCGCAGCGTTAGTTTGCATCATCGGTTTTGTGTAAACTTCGCTGCGAATTCGATGATCACAGCTGCGATATTAATCCCTGTGACCGTTTCCAGTTCCTCAAACCCCGGTGATGGATTGACTTCTAAGACGACGGGTCCTTGGTTTGTTTGGAGTAGATCGACACCGGCTATCTCCAGTTCCAGTGCGGCGGCGGCTTTGATAGCGGTGTTGATATAGTTTTCTGGTAGCGTAACCACCTCCCCAACGCCACCTTTGTGGATATTTGCTCGGAATTCGCCGGGAGGCGCGCTTCTTTTCATCACAGCGATTGCTTCGCCTCCAACGACGAGGACGCGGATGTCCACCCCGCCTGCCTCTACAATAAAAGGTTGGATTACGTAATCATGATGGAGATCACAGAGGGCATCCACTGCTGACGTGAGTGATGTCGGTGTATCTATTAACATAACACCTCTGCCGTGTGTGCCGTAGAACGGTTTCAAAATAAATGGGTAATCTCCCGTTTTGGCTACGGCGTTCTCTAAAAATTCGGAGGAACCGACGGTGAGACTTGGTGGGATGGGTAAGCCATGCTGTGCGAGGATACGGAGCGAATGGAATTTGTGTCGTGCTGCTGCAATTGGTTTTGCGCGATTGATTACAGGGGTGCCGATCCATTCGAAGTGTGCCACGACCTCTTCGCCGTATTGCGCCGTTGTGCGGCTGAGCCGTGGTATAAGGACATCGACATCCTCTACCGATTTTCCGTGATATGTGATCCGGTTGCTGGTACCACCGACATGGAGGTAAAACCCGAAGGGATCTAAAATTTCTGCGGTGTGTCCTGCATTGCAGGCAGCTTCGCTGAGACTGCGTGTGGAGTGGTTTTGAGGTCCCCGAGAGAGGATACCAATTTTCATATTTTTAACTATGGGTTTTCGCTCGGTTTTAACCGGTTTTCGCTTAAGTTTGCGTGCATCTGACGCGTGCTGAGAAAGCAAACCTACCGGGGTTGTGCTATTCCGGTGATGGTGAAGACCCACCGACGAGCAGCTCCAACGGTTCCGTTGATTCTCGCAAAAGTTTTAGTGCTGCCTCTCCCCGACAGCGATGTTCGTTTTGAAGTTCAGATACACGTGTTCTGAAAAGGAGCATTGTCTCAGCAACGCCGGGTTCGGTAACAGCACCAGCAAGGACGCCTCGAACAATCAATTGGACATTTTTGAGTGCTGGGTTTTGTTGGACAGAAAACGTTGCGCATTCGTTGATCAGGACGCGATACTCGTTTAGCAGGTCGGGGCCTACAAGGGCATTGCTCTCTGTGACCAATGCCTCGGCATCCAAGACGAAACCGAAGGTGTTGTCCTTTCCGTCCTCGTCAAAAATACTATAACGATCATTGACGAAGAGAAAAATATATTTATGATCGCCTGCTAAAAAATCCTCGATGCAAAACCTTTTACCATACCAATCTTTCGTCGGAACAATGGTGCCTTTTTCAAGACACTCATTATAATGAGATTCGTCAGTTGTGTAATACGCATCAACCATAGGGTAAGAACCTTTCAACGATAGTGCAGTGATGCGCCGACGCACCACTCGGTCAGAATTTAGAATATTAGTTTCGTAACAGAAAACCTTGAAGTTTTAGAATCAGAATAACTTAATATGACTGACGATGACAGGATTGATGAAGGCAATACGATTGAAAATTGAGGTGATTCTTTTTTATTGTTTCCTCTTTTTCTCGTTCCTCCGCTTAATTTGGTGTCAATTTTCATCTACTTTATACGTGGTCGTCAGAAAATCTGTTAACTCCTCGTAGGTGTCAAAGATCCGGTCGCATAAGTTCTCAAAAAAAATGCTTCGCGTTCCTGTGTAGACGGCGTACACCGGTTTGTTATGGCGAGTTGCATAGTTCATTTCGCTGAGAACACCGGGCGACAATTTGTCTGTCGGATAGATGACAACGACAAAATCGCTCTGGTGGACGAATTGGTAATCCCGTGAGATTGTTCGAGTTTTAATCTGTTCAATCACGCCGTCGTCCATCTCACCCATAGTCGTGGGGACACTCCCATCTCCACCAGCGGTCACCAGTGCCATATCTTTAATTGTGAGCGGATCAAAAACAATAAATGACCGACTCAATTTTTCGCCGATCTCTCGGATTTTTTCAATTTCCTTTGGAGTGTCTCTGAGAAGTGTAATCGGATAACTGAGGTAAAATTTCGGTTTCGGTGAAAAGAGGAGTTCGTAAAAATTCTCAAGATCATGTTGTCTTGCGACGGTGTAGTGTGGTTTCTCTGTGAAATGTGCGATTTGTCGCGTCAGGAACTCTTCCTCGTCTAACCAAACGTTGAGTGTGGAATTATCCATACCTGACCATTGTCCACTTTCTTTCATCCGTTCCGATATATCGGTGATATTGTCAACAACGTTAATCAGAAGATCGGGCAGGAGGATTTCAATATCTTTGAAAGAGAATCCTTCGATAAGACTTCCGCGCCACCGAAAGCAGGCGTGTAGTCCGATGATGGCATGTTCATACGATTCGGCGCGTCGTGCGATTTCATAGAAAGCGGTGCGCCGTGCCAACGATAAAACGGCTGGATCTGAATCGAGTACTTTGTCTGTAAAATGGACACGAGATTCCGCTGCAGCACTGTGCATAACATCGCCAATATTGAAGAAGCCGATGTTCAGTCTCTGTTTCATACAGAGTATTTTAAAATTTGCCATCAACTCTTTGCGCCCCGAACAGCTGATGCCGGTACAAATAATCTTCATTTTTTAGTTTTCCTTGCGGTTCGGTGAGGTGAATTTGGGCTTTAATGTCCCTTTCCGTAGATCCGCTTTCCACTTCGTTTCAAGCTACGCACTTTTACTGACAAGAAAACACCGTTTCCAAAACGCTTTCACCGCGCGCAAGCGACATTACGAATTTGCCGCCAAAGACTCCAGTTTCGAGAGTGCTTCTTGCTCTTCCTTCTGCCACGGACGGTGTGCTGGCTTATCCAGTTTTTTCGGTGGACTGCCGAAGACGAGGATATATGCCCTACGTGCTGCTGCCGTGCTATTAGGGGCGGAATAGTGTAAAGTCCGGCAGTGGTGGAACGTTGCACCGCCTGCGGGTATCGGACAGGCAACTGCCTCCGATATGTCAACATCATCTGTCACTAACCCGTGTACGAGCGGATCATTGTCAATATGCCGATGCCAACGCACCTCTCCTTTGTGCGATTTTGGGATGAATTGGAGGCATCCGCTCTCAAGCGTTGCTTTATCAAGCGGTAGCCAGACGCTTAGGCTGTGTGGTAGGACTTCGGGGTTCCAGTACGCTTCGTCCTGATGCCACGGCGTTTCATTGCCGTAGTGTGCGGGTTTCAAAATCATGTGTCCGCCACCGCTGACTTTTTCAGCCTCTACGCTGAGCAACTTTGCGGCGAGTCGTTGGGCGTTTTGGAAATAGACAGTCTCGCGGAGTTCAGGGAATTGTGCCTCAGGCCCCAATACTTGCGGTAACGTCTCCCGCCCGTTGTGCGCACGCGGGCCAGCGAGATCAAAGTAACGTCCTTGCGCCTCTCCGGTTCGTTCCGTGAAAAGTTCATCGTAAATGCCTTTAAGCCATTCGATTTCTTCATCCGTCGTGATGCGCGGGATGCTCAGGTATCCGTTCTCTTGAAAAAAAGCGACCTGTTCGTCAGTTAGGTCTACGTGGCTTTTGTCAAGCAAGTTTCGGCTTGCAAGCTGCGCCGAAAATTCACTCTTAGATTTCATAAGATCACCGAATTAAAATATCATAAGGTAAAATTGTTACGATTTGTGTGCCATTCTCAAAGCCAAACAGGTTCAACCACGTGATAATATGCTGTGATGGCGTGCCTAACATAGATAACACAGGATGGTTGGCGGTGAATTGTAGGGACTGGGTAACCCAGCCCCTACGGATTGAACCGTCTGTATCTTCGATCATCTGCTCTAAGATTTGTTCAAAAAACGGACGCTGCTTCGGTAGGACGATAAGGCCAACTTCGTCCGCCTCGGCAAACCCTGCCTGTTTCTTCGCGATAGACAGCGCAGTATCAAGTCCTCCGATTTCATCGACAAGCCCAATCTCCTTCGCCTGTTTACCTGTCCAAACACGTCCTTGTGCGATTTCGTCGATTTCGTCAAAGGATTTATTTCTTCCTGTTGCTGCTTTGTTGACAAAATCTTCATAGACGGTCTTCATCATCTTTTCGACGCGTTCCCGCTCGGTGGGTGTAAAACCGCCGTAATCCGAATACAAGGTAGCGTTCTGACCGTGTGCGATGATCTCCTTTGTCAAACCTGCTTTATTGTAGAGTCCCTTCAGATTCAGTTTACCGCCGAATACACCGATTGAACCTGTCAGTGTACTCGGATGTGCGATGATTGTCCCTGCTGCCATCGCAATATAGTAACCACCGGAGGCAGCGACATTTCCCATGGAAACGACGACCGGTTTTTCGCGTTGTGTGAGCATCACCGCTCGCCAAATTAAGTCTGAAGCGAGTGCGGAACCGCCGGGACTGTCAATACGTAGCACGACTGCCCGAACGGAATCATCCGTGCGTGCTTTTTCAAATGCCTTCTTTAGTTCTTTTGGCGTAATTGCTGACATTGAGATGAAAGGTGAGTCAATATCGGGTAAAATGGGGCCGCTGGCATAGATAAGCGCGATCTGATTTTCCGATGCAGCTTGCGCACGTTGGGGCGGATTCAATATACTGAATAGCTGCATAAGTCCGGCGAAACTGTTCATATCCGGCACTTTTCGTTTGCGCTCATATCCGGGTTTGGCAACTTGAACATCTTCGTCTGGAGATGCTGCTTTCAGTGAGGCTACCAATTCGTCGTAGTATTGTAAAGCATCAACTAATTTTTTCTCCTCTGCCTCTTCTGCTGTGAACGGACCGCTGTTGATTAAATTCGCAACACTTGCTTCGGTGATACCGTCTCGATTTTCAGCGATGTGGTTCAGGAATTGGGTGTACAGATCATCAAGCAGCGCAGTCATCGACTCACGAAATTCATCCGACATACCGTCACGCATATAGGGTTCAACACCAGATTTGTATTTTCCCATTGCCAGCATATCTGCCTCAATATCCAGTTTGTCCAGCAGCCCTTTATAGAAAAGGATTTCAGCACGTAAACCGGTTAAATTGAGGCTTCCGGTAGGCATTAGGACGATGCGATCCATTGTCGCAGCAAGAAGGTACTCGGCATTACCACCGCTTTCGAGATAACCGATCGTCTCTTTTCCTGTTTCGTGGAATTCGTTTAGTTTGGTGCGGATTTCTTGAAGCACTGCCCATCCTACGCTAACCCCTTCTATTTTGAAGATAATACCAGCGAGATCATCGTCTGTTTGGAGGGCATCTAATTTCTTAAAAAGTCCCCGCAGTGTCTTTGTTGAGGAGGCACCGAATGTGCTGACTGTCTTGGTGTCGGCGTAGGTGCCGCTCAGTGTGAATTCAGCGTATTTCTTAACGGGAGGCGGTGTTTCTTCTGCTGCGTGTCCCTCAGCAAATATCGGGGAAACGAGGAGAAACAGTATCAGTAGAGAGGCATACGTTTTTAATAATTTCATGGATTTGTCCTTCTTTTTTGTATCTGATTTGACGATGCTATTCTACCACAAGATGGAGAGTGTGTCAAGTTGCAAATTCTTTTGCGGTGTATAAATATTTGTCAAGCGTTAGGATTGAGATGCGTTCTCTTTTTCTTCTTTAAATCGTTGATGATACGGATTATGCAGATGACGCGGGTTTTAAGGAGGCTTGCTGTCAAATCAACACCTCCGCTCTGAAGAGCTGAAGGATCAAAGTTCTTCTTGTAGAGAATACTCAATTAACTCAACTGTCCGATCTGGATTTTGTAATTTGACGATGCCGACATCAGGTGCAAGCCAGATAGTATCAGTTTTTTCTGTGGTTGTCTCCGCTTCGTCCAAGATACTTGTGGTGATTTGTGATTTGTATTCAACTTTAGCAGTCGTTTCAAAAGTGCCCGCTGGTGTTTGGATTGAGCCGCCACCAACAACAGCTCCTGTTATCAGATGATGTATCTCAAATGGAAGTTTGAGTCCATCTAAATCCAGGAAGACGATATTCCCTTTGACTTTCAGATCAAGGACATCCCATCGCAAATTACCGATTGGCGGGATACGAAAGAACACAAGTTCATGTTCCGAGACTGCTTTCACTTCAACTTCAATGTTTTCACCCGGAAATACTTGCGTCCTCAGTGCATTTGCGAAATCAACTTCAAAATAGCGATTAATTTCTTCACCTACAAAGAAAAGCACTCGATTTTGTGTGACACGATAAGATGGCGTTTTTAGATAGTCAAATGGCGTGTTTTCAATAGGCGGATTGTAGTCAAAAACACGGTAAACTCTCCCTTGAATAATGCGTTCTCTTGAAACTGTTCGCTCCCATTCAAACCCATCCGCTTCTCGATAAGCCCACCGGTTACCGATAGCATCAGGATAATAGCTCGGTATCTTTTTTTCTTGCGTGGGTGTGACAATGGTTTCATCACTTTCGGGGGTATCGGAGCCGCAGCCGGATAGTAAAAGGATGCCAGAAAAGAATACCGATAGAAATTTCATTAGACTGATTTTCATATTTCCTCCAACAAGTTTAAAAGGTTCATCGATGATAGATAACGGGCGGGAAACCCTGGGGAAATCCGCGGAAATACCCAAGCAAAACGCCTACGGGTTCAGCACCTGACGGAAAATCGAAAAGGTCTATTTACCAGGACTTAATGCTGTAAAGACGAACGCTCGTGGAAAGTGCGCCTACAGGAAGACGTATCTGCTTAGTCTTTATAGGTCACCCTCTATTCTCCAAGGTGCTGAGCAACGAGTACCAGATCCAAAATATTGACGATGCCATCACCGTTAAGGTCTGGCGTTTTCTGCCCGAAACGTGAGGCAATAAAGGTGACGTCCAAAATGTTTATAACACTATCAGCGTTGACATCCCACGGCGTTTGTGCAAGGGACGGCGCGAGGTCCCATAAGAGAATTGTGCCATCATGACTTGAACTGGCAAGGTCCCAATCGGCGGTTGCATCGAAATCTGGAGATGTGTGGTTCGGTGAAAATGAAACGGTGCTGATAGCAGCAGCACTTGTAATTGAAAGCACGTTCGTGTGTCCTGTTAAGAGGGCAATTTGATCGCCGGTAGATGCCTCCCAGAGGCGAATGGTGTTGTCGTAACTACCGCTGGCGAGTAGACTGCCATCTGGCGAGAATGCCAAGGTTGTGACATCATGTGCGTGTCCTCTCGTAAAGTAGAGGACATGTTCGCCCGTGTCTGCGCGCCACAAACTAATGCCGCCGCGGTGGGTTCCGATGGCAATCGTTTTCTTATCCGGTGAGAACGCGACGACGGTGTTGAGTCCTGGATCAAGTCCTCTACCGATTTCGGGGGTTACGGATTTTTCTGTATAGACATCCCACACCCGGAGTGTTTCGGGTCCCTTCCATCCCCCACAGGCACGCAGGCTGCCATCATGCAAAAACGTTAACCCATCTGCCTCTTGCCTGTCAAAGGTAGCTTGCAGTTCGCCAGTGTGCGTATCCCATACTCGAATGGTATCATCATAACTGACGCTGGCAAGTCTGTTCCCATCATAAGAAAAAACGGCGGCAAAGATCCTTCCCGTATGCCCAGAGAGTGTAACATATCGTTCTCGGGTGGAGGTATCCCATAGGTACATCATGCCATCCCAATCTGCACTGACGAGAGTTGTCCCATCTGGTGAGAATGCCACAGCTGCAATTAGATCGGTGTGCCCGTCAAGGACTGCTTGGAGTTCCCCTGTAGACGCATCCCACAAGCGAACGAAGTTGCCCCGTGAACCCCCTCCACTGGCAATAGTGGTGCCATCAGGTGAGCGTGCCAGCGTCGTGAACCCTTCTGTCCACCCTGTAAGGGGTGTCTGAAATTCTTTAGTTTGGGTGTCCCAAAAATGAAGCACGCTATCTTCACTTGCACTGACCAGCGTTGTTCCAGAAGCGTCTCCGCCATCAGGTGAGAAGGCGAGTGCCCGGATGTCGGCAGTATGTCCCTCAAGCGTTGCGTTAAGCCCCCCAGTGCGAGCATCCCACAAACGCACCTTGTTATCCCGATGTCCACTCGCCAATATTGTGCCATCGGACGAGAGCGCAAGTGCGGGAATGCCGCGAGTGCTTTCTCCGAACATGAAGGTTGATAATTGGCGACCTGTCCCAACATCCCACAAAAGGATGGTGGTGCCAGAACCACTCGCTGCCAAGGTTGCGCTGTCCAGTGAGAAAACGAGTCCATAGAGGAAACCCAGATTAGTTTCGAGCGTCTTCATCAATTTACCCGCGGATGGATCCCAGAGTTGGATGTCGCCCTCTGAGTCTCCACTGGCGAGGATCTTTCCATCTGGTGAAAATGCTAAGGCGTATGTCCACCTCGCATGTCTTGCCAGGACGTTCTTCTGTCTGCCGGTATTTGCATGCCACAAGCGAATCTCATTTGAACTCGCACTCGCGATCGTTTTTCCGTCTGGGGAGAACGCAACGCTATAGACAAAATTCTCATGTCCATAGAGCGTAGTCCGGTGTTGTCCGGTTTTAGCATCCCAGATCCGAACTGTGCGGTCCAAGCTGGCACTGGCAAGTGTCATACTGTCCGGTGAAAACGCAGCTGCCTGAACCCAGCCTGTATGTCCGGTGAGCAGAGCGATTTCTTCATGGGTGCGCGCATCGTAGAGCCAAACTCCAATTGAACTGACGACAGCAAACTGTGTGCCATCCGGTGAGAATTCTATATCGGTAATAAAACCTTTGCCGAACCGAACTTTAGCACCTTCAGGCAGATTTCTGTAACGGGAGTCTTGGGCGTGAACGTTTTGTGGTAACGCAAATAGCACCAATAGGAGGAATGTGACAAAAATCAGGCATAGGAAATTGGATAGTTTTTTCTTGATCATAAAATGCCTCCTAAAAGGGTTTTCAGCCTGCGCGGGTTGGGGGACCCAACCGCTACGAAATACACGGGTTGGGGGACCCAACCCCTACGGATCACGATTTCACCTATTTTCCGAGGTGGTTCGCTATAAGTACCAGATCCAGGATATTAACAATGCCATCGCCATTAAGATCGGGTGTGTTCTGTCCAAACTGCGATGCAATTAATGTTAAATCCTGAATGTTTACAAGTCCATCACCGTTAATATCCCAGCGGTTTTGTGCCAATTCGGGTTCAAACTCCCACAAGAGAATTGTATTATCTAAACTCGCGCTGGCAAGGGTTTTTCCATCGGGCGAAAATGCCAGTGAAGTGACGCTATCCGTGTGACCATAAAGGGTTTTGTAGTGTTCACCCGAATGGACATTCCACAAGCGGATTGTTTCGTCGTTACTCGCGCTGGCAAGGGTTTTTCCATCGGGCGAAAATGCTACTGCCTGGACATCAGCCGTATGACCCTGAAGGGCTAAAGAACGCGGCGTTGGTTCTCCCACAGTTAATTTCCACAATTGGAGCGTGCCATCCCGACTGCCGCTCGCAAGAATCCAGTTATATTTATAGGGGTTGGGTAACCCAACCCCTACTGGTGAGAATGCCAAAGCGAGAACGCCATCTCGATGCGCTGTCAGCGTCATCTGCGGTCTATCTGTAGTTGCACTCCCTGAGTCGAGATGCCACACTCGAATCGTGCCGTCACCACTTCCGCTCGCGAGGAACATTCCAGACGTGCCTTGGATATCCGGTGAAAATGCCAATGCATAAACCCAACGTGTGTAGGTTTCAAGCCTCCCAATTTGCTGTGCAATGTCCGTATCCCATAGCCGTATGATTGTATCTTCCCAACCGCTTCCACTGGCAAGGGTTTTTCCATCCGGTGCGAACGCTAATGACTGAACCTCACGCCTCTGCCCTTCAAGGGTAGTTTTGAGTTCAGCATTGTGTGTATTCCACAATCGAATCGTCTTATCCCAACTTCCACTTGCAAGCGTTCTGCCATCCGAAGAAAATGCCAATGCACTGATACGATCCGTATGCCCTTCAAGGGTATCCTTCAAGGCACCGGTGTCTGGATTCCACAATTGGATTGTATTCTGGGGCCAATCGCCGCCGCTGGCAAGTGTCGCGCCATCTGGTGAGAACACCACCTCCGTACCGACGTTTACATGTCCGATGAGAATGAAGCGAGGTTGTTCTATGTTTAAATCCCATACTCGAATTGTATCGTCCTTGCTTACACTTGCGACAGTTGCTTCATCTGGTGAAAATGCTATTGCGGTAATACTACCAGTGTGTCCGTGGAGCGCATTTTTATGTTCGCCAGTATAGACATCCCACATCCTCAGTACGTTGTCGTGCCAACCGCCGCCACTCGCGATCGTTTTGCCATCTGGTGAAAACGCGAGGGTATAGATTGAATCGTAGTGTGTTCTGATGGCTAACTGCCGCTGCCAAGTGTCAGTGTTCCATAGCTGAATCATATGCCCGACACCATCGCTGGCGAGCGTTTTTCCATCTGGCGAAAATGCCAGAATAGAGACAGGTCCTGTATGACCGGTGAGCGTAGTGAGGGGCCCGCCTGTACGCGGATCCCACACTCGGATTGTATCGTCCTGACCTGCACTAACAAGGTTTTTACCATCTGGTGAAAACACCACTACTCTGATGCCACCGGTGTGCCCTGTGAGCGTATTCCGATGTTCCCCAGTTTCTGCATCCCACAAAAGGATTCGTTTGTCCCTACTCCCGCTTGCGAGGGTTTTTCCATCCGGCGAGAACGCTAAAGTCTCAACCGAGTCACTATGCATCGTGAGTGTTACGAGGTGTTGTCCGGTAGACACGTCCCACAACCGAATCGTATTGTCGCTACTTCCACTGGCACATATTCTGCTATCTGGAGAGAATGCTCCAGCACGAATGCGTTCACTGTGTCCAGTGAGCAATACGAGTTCTTTTCCGGTGTGTGCATCGTATATCCAAGTGCCAATTGAACTCGCGACAGCGAGTCGGGTGCCATCGGGAGAAAAAGCAATATTGCCAGTTATTTCGCCTTTTCCAATGAGTCGTTTCGCGCCTTCGGGTAAGTTCCATGTTGTGTAGTCTTGGGTATATCCGTTTGACAAAAGTAGTGTCAGTATCAATAGAAGCGTAAAAATAAGGTATCTCACTGTTTTTTATTCCTGTGACAGGCACGATGTGCTTCGGTTGGTCATGAAAGATGCAGCCTTCATTCTCCGATATGATTTGCAACGATAATCAAATCCAAAATGTTGACGATGCCGTCATTGTTAAGGTCTGGTGTTACTTGTCCGAAACGTGCGGCAACAAAGGTTAAATCTAAAACGTTTACAACACCGTCGGCGTTGACATCCCAAGGTCTTGGTATAGATGTTAAGGGCCACAATTGGATTGTGCCATCAAGACTTGCACTTGCGAGTGTTCTGCCGTAAGTATGGCTTGACTCTTTACCTCCATTAACGAGTAAAAACGCTAATGCAAGGACTGGCGCGGTATCGCCTTCAAAAATTGCCTGTAATTGTCCTGTCTGTGGGTGCCACATACGAATTGCGTTATCCCAACCCGCGCTTGCGAGCATCTCGCTATCCGGTGAGAATGCTAAGGCGAAAACCGGCTCGGTGTGTCCTTTAATGGTTGTCAGGAGTTGCCCGGTGTACGTATTCCATAGGTGAATTGTGCTTTCTGCGTCTCGACTCCAATATCCGCCGCTTGCTAACGTTTGATTATCAGGCGAGAAGGTGAGTGCTGTGATTGAATCTGTATGTGCGGGGAGACTGTGTCGGCGTTGCCTGGTTTCTACATCCCATAACAAAATTGTGCCGTGAAAACTTGTGCTGGCAAGTGTTTTACTATCCGGTGAGAATGCCAATGTGGTGACCATATCCGAGTGTCCGTGAAAGACTGAGGTGCGGATCGGCAGGTCTGTGGTTAAGTTCCAGAGACGAATTTCTTTGAAACTTCCACTGGCGAGGGTGTTACCATCAGGTGAGAATGCCAAGGTTACAACAGGGTGGGTATGCCCTATGAAATCTGTTCTGTGCTCACCAGTGTGAGCGTCCCAGAGGCGGATAGTAGCATCTTCGCTCGCGTTTGCAACTGTTCGGTTATCAGGCGAGAATGCTAACGCGGTCACGGTATCCAGCAGCACAGAGAGCTGTGCCAATTCTTTCCCAGTATAGGTATCGTACAACGTGATACCATTGGCGATGGCGATAGCGAGGTGTGTCCCGTCAGTGGAGAATTTTATGGCATTTATCGCTGTTGTATTGGAGGGGGCTTTGCTACTCTCTGACGCGCGCCATTGTGTTCCATCTTGAGCGGAACTGTTCGGTAGGAGCGCGACATAAATGAATAGAAGGGTAAAAATTAGGAGCTGCCGCACGATCAGTTTCCCTCTGCTTGTCCATTGGACAAACCGGTACTGATAAGGTTTAATATTTTCTTTGCCAATTGCACCACATGCGTACGAGGAAAACATCACCCGGACAATCTGCTTAAAGAATGTACCTGCTCAAATCTTGGTCTTTGACGATTTCATCCAACTCTGATTTGACATAGTCGGCATCAATAGTGATCTCTTTTTTATCGAGTTCAGGTGCATCGAAAAAGAGATTTTCAAAGAGTTTTTCCATGATAGTGTGCAAGCGGCGTGCACCGATGTCTTCAACGGATTCGTTAACTTGAAACGCGAGGGCGGCGATTTCGTCAATCGCGTCATCAGTAATAGTCGCCTCTATCCCTTCAGTTTTGAGTAGTGCGGTATACTGTTTTACTAACGCGTTTTTCGGTTCCGTCAAAATAGATTTAAAGTCGTTCTTATTCAGGCTTTTCAGTTCCACTCGAATTGGAAATCTACCTTGTAGTTCTGGGATGAGGTCAGAGGGGCTTGACACATGAAACGCGCCGGCGGCGATAAACAGGATGTGGTGTGTGCGCACCGCGCCGTATTTCGATGTCACCGTGCTACCTTCAATGATGGGCAGGATATCGCGTTGCACACCTTCCCGGGAGATATCGGGTCCGTGGCGAGATTCTCTACCTGCGATCTTGTCAATTTCGTCCAAAAAGACAATACCGGAGTTTTCAACACGCTGAATGGCTTCGCTGATAACAGCATCCATATCAATGAGTTTTTCAGATTCTTCTTGCATCAAGATAGTGCGTGCCTCGGAGACCGGAACGCGTCGCTTCTTCGTCTGATTCGGGAGGATGTTACTAAACATATCCTTAAAGTTGATATCCATCTCCTCAATGCCGCCGGGCGAGAAGATTTCAACAAAGGGCATACTCTGATGCTTGACATTGATTTCAACAGGTTTATCCTCGAGTCTACCTTCGCGTAGCCATTCTCTAAATTTTTCACGGGTTTTGAGATGGCGTTCTCGTTCTTTCTCTCGGTCTTCTTCGGCTTCGGTTTCCGCGTCGGTTCCGAGATCGAAAGGTAGTTGGAGTACCACGTCGTCATCCACTTCCTCAGGTTCGTCAAGCATATCCTTTTCTAAGCGGGGACGCTCCTGCAAAGAGCGTGGAATCGGAAAAATACAATCGAGGAGGCGTTCTTCAGTGAATTCCCGTGCTTTTTCCTCAACGACCTCGGTCTGTTCGGCTTTGACGCGGCTAATGGCAGTCTCAGTGAGATCACGAATCATGGATTCAACATCTCGACCGACGTAGCCAATTTCGGTATATTTTGATGCCTCTACCTTGATGAAGGGGGCGTCAACAAGACGTGCAAGCCTGCGTGCGATTTCAGTTTTACCGACACCTGTTGAACCTATCATGATAATGTTCTTAGGTGAGACTTCGTCTTGTATATCTTCACCCAACATCTGTCGCCGCGAACGATTGCGGAGGGCGATAGCGACGGAGCGTTTTGCCTCAAACTGCCCGATGATATATTTATCGAGTTCCTCGACAATCTGCCGCGGCGTAAGTGCATCTGCTAAAGTGCTCTTTTCATGCGTTTTATTTGATTTCTCCAAAGTTTCGTTAGTTATCAGTCGTCAGTCGTCAGTTTTCAGTTAAGAGGCGTTGGGGTTACCGAAAGGTGTTTGATGAACCCGAGCCCGCTTGTAACTGTTAACTGTTAACTGATAACTCCTCCTCTATTGTGTCAGTTTCAATTCGTGCATTGGTATAAATACAAATTTCACTCGTGAGTTGAAGTGCCTCTGAAACAATCTCTTTTGCGGTCAAGTCTGAGTATTTGAGCATGGCTTTTGCGGCTGCGAGGGCAATAGAAGAACCCGAACCGATGGCGACAACATCGTCGTCCGGTGCGATCACATCGCCGTTTCCAGAAATAAGGTAACTGTCGTTAGCATCTGCGGCGATCATTAGTGCGTCTACCTGTCTAAGGACTCTGTCACTACGCCATTCCCGTGCGAGTTCTACTGCTGATTTCTGAAGATTTCCCCGGTACTGCTCAAGTTTCTTCTCCAAATTTTCATACAGTGTGATTGCATCCGATGCGGAACCTGCGAAACCGATCAGCACTTTGTCGTTATGGATTTTGCGAATTTTGCGTGCGCCGTGTTTAATCGCAGTATCGCCTAAAGTGACTTGACCATCGCCTGCGATAGCGACTTGGGCATCGCGCCGAACGGCTAAGATCGTTGTTGAACGAATTCGCATACTATTGATTTTCCTCTCCTGCAATTAAAATTATATACGAATAGGCACGCCTATTTCTATGCGTAAAAAAATAGAAGGAAACTCAGAAACTGCAGTGCCCCTATAAAAATGCCACACCGTATCCCTGCGATACCTGCATGTTGTTCCCTCAGAAAACTGCCAGCGACCCCGAAAAGGTAGGGACACAGTAGAAAGGTGAGTAGAAAAGCGAGCGGCACAAAAATTGGTACAGACGCAATCTGTGGTATCCGATCAATCTGTGTTGCATTCCATTGCCACAAATGTAATCCGCCCAGCGCGTAAATTGTGATACTTCCAATTGCAGCACTGATGCCCGTGACACCTGCCGCCAACATCGTGGTTCCTATCAAACCGCTCTTCGGATTTTCAGGATCCGATGCAAAACGGGTTTGGCAAACCACTGCAAGCCTTTGATAAAAGTAGGCTGTAAGAGTTGCGAACACCACCCAATTTAAGATTAGCACAATCGGTGTTGTCATATTCGGAAAAAAATCTGAACGCAGATAAAAAATGAGGTGTACCTTCCGAGAAAATAACCAATCCATGGGTGTGTACATTAACACCGTTGCGATCCCAAAAATAGAACTGCTTGAGAGTAGTGACGCATCTTCATCAGTTTGTCGGACACAGTAAAAAAATAAAGAGACCGCAATCAACACATTTGGATAGAGAATCCAAATAGTTCCAATGCGGCTTGCTATTAAGAACGTTAGAAGCGTTGTAACTGTTACAGCAAAAGCCGATTTGTCCGTTTTGGTTCCCATACATCTCTCAACTAATATTGTTTATCATTAACTTTTCCGCTCAAATCTCAAATTTAATCACCAACTGGTCCCCGGTTAGTTTTGCGCCTGTTGTTTTTTTTGTAGAGAGGGTTCGTGGTAATGCGACGTGTTGCTTAAAGCCACCGATTGTGACGATCAATTCATCGCCATGTTTTGTCAATCCAATTTCCTCTTTACTTAGAAAAGGCAGACGCATAGACAATTGATAGGCATTTGCTGTTTTTTGGAATTGATACGGTTTTTCTTTAGAAAACTGATCTGCTGGATTAATTTCGGAATAGAGTGCTTCTGCTAATCGGTGCAGCCCCTTTTCTCCGACAATTTCTTCTGCGAAGAGGTTCACTTTCCAGATTGGCACGTCCGAGAAATAGTCCATTGCCTCTTTAATATAGTGTTGTTGTGCCTGTTTCCAAGCTTCAAAGTATGCGGCATCAACACCGTCCGGAAAGATGCGATTGATAATCACTGCGTCTATACAGAGTCCATAAAGGCAAAAGTACATAAATGCGCGTTGTGTCTCTTTAATAACAATTTTTTCTGGGTTCGTTACCAAACGTACTGTGGTGATCTTGGGGTCTGTCAGCACATTGTCAATCCCTTCCAATTTATCGAAAAGGTCTTGGATATTTTGAAAATAGTTATCTCGGGGGATCGGAACAGAGCTCACTTTTTCGATGACGGGACCGGCAATTTTCGCCAGATTGCGTTCCAACTTGAAGATATGGTTCATGTACCACTCCAAGGTCGTTGGGATACTCACGAAGCGGAGCGATTCCCCGGTGGGCGCGCAGTCGAGGATAATTACATCGTAACTCTTTTCACGCACATATTGGTTGATATAGAGGAGCGCGCAAATCTCCTCCATCCCCGGAAACACGGCTATCTCCTCTGCTACGAGACTGTCAAGCCCAGAACGATTCAACAACGAACGAATATAGTTGTAAACGTCGTCCCAGTATTCGATAATTGCTTCTTGAACGTTAATTTCTTGTATCCAGAGATTTTCCCTGATTTGGATCTGTTTTTCTTTGCGCTGGCGGACGAGTTTTTCGTGGTTATCAAAAGCGTCACGGAGTGAATGTGCGACATCCAGCGAGATTACAATTGTCTTATAACCGAGCTGAGAAAGTTTGATGCCCGTGGCAGCGGCGATAGTGGTTTTGCCGACCCCACCTTTACCTGTGTAAAGGATAATGCGCATTATTAAGTTCCTATGTATTGTAGTTTGTATCGTACTTTTTATAGTATAACACAATAAGAACCAGTATGCAAAGAAGTGTTGTATATACCGGAACAGGATCATTCAATTTTAAGAAATTATTGGATTGGATGTCTTTTTTTTTAGGATCCGCTGCGACAGGCTGCGACAGGCTGCGAAATTTTCTGCGTTTTGTTTTAAAACATAACATATATAAAGTGTTAATGCCTGCGCAAAGGACAACACCAAAAACCGACAATTGAATGACCCTGTAGACCGGAAAATGAACACTTGCATTAAAAGATAAGGATAAGGTATAATAATACTTGAACAACATTATGGGGTGCTCTTATCTGAGTAGGAGCTGAGAAAACACCCATTGAACCTGATCTGGGTTATGCCAGCGTAGGGAAATAGTGAGAGTAGTTATCAGTCGTCAGTTTTAATAGTTATCAGTTGTCAGTTGTCAGTTAAGAGGTTTTGGTAATCCCAAACTCTCTTTCTGAAAACTGAAAGGTTTTTCATGCCTCGCAGTGAGAGAAAACCGAACTGATAACCATTCCTCTGATAACTAATAAAGCTGCTTCCTTTTGGCATATATCCAAAATGGAAGGCGGCTTTTTTAGGTTAATAAGGAGTTGATGCGTATGTTCAGTAAATTCGCGGTCCCTATAGCGATCCTATTCGCAGTTTTAGGGATATGGGAAGGAAGTGTGTATCTTTTTGATATACCGCGCTATATTCTGCCAGCACCGTCAAAAATTGTAGTGACACTATTTGTGGAACATACGCAATTACTGAAACATACGCTTGTAACCTTGGAAGAGATGCTCCTTGGGTTTGCCCTCGCGGTTAGCATCGGCATTCCGTTAGCAGTGCTGATGTTCGAGTTTCCTGTGCTGGAGAAAGCCTTCTATCCGTATGTTATCGGTTCACAAACGGTGCCGGTATTTGCTATCGCGCCGCTGTTGGTACTGTGGTTCGGCTTCGGGATTGCTTCAAAAGTCGTTATGGCGGCACTGATTGTGTTCTTCGCGATCGTGCTGAACACATTAGACGGTTTGAAATCCACTGATCCGGACACAGTAAATCTATTTCGGATTTTGCGGGCGACTCGGTGGCAGATACTTTGGAAAGTCCGCATTCCATCAGCACTCCCGTTTATCTTCTCCGGTGCGAAGATCGGTATATCAATTTCTACGATTGGTGCTGTCATCGGTGAATGGGTAGGTGCCAAAGCAGGGCTCGGATACCTGATGTTGTACGCGAATGGGCAGCTCCAAGTTTCATTGGTATTTGCAGCTATTTTTTGTTTAACGCTTTTAGGTTTAGGTCTCTTTGGATTGATGACGCTGCTGGAGCGTTACGTAATGCCGTGGCGACATCAGCACAATACATTAGATACTCGGTAGGCGTGCCTCACGCCTATCGGACAATCAGAAAGGAAAATCTCATGAAAACAGCAATTTGCTTAATGTTTCTCATCAGTTGTGGTATACTTTTAACAGCCATCAGCCATCAGCCATCAGGTATTAGCAAACACTGGTTTGTTGCAGATGCCAACGCAGATACACACCAAGGCGAGTCGTCTAAAACCGCAAGCCAGAAACCGCAAGCCACTGCAGAGAAAGTTACGTTGCTTCTTGATTGGGCACCCAACATAGACCACGCGCCGCTTTATGTTGCGCAAGAGAATAAGATCTTCGCCAAACATGGATTGGAAGTCGAATTACTCTGGGGTGGTGATCCAGATGCCCCACTCAAATTGGTAGCGGCAGAGAAATATCCGTTTGCCGTTAGTTACCAACAAAGCGTGACAATTGCGCGCGCGAGTGAGGAAGTTTTGCCGGTCAAATCCATCGGCTTACTCGTCGAGCATCCGCTTAACACGATTAGTTTTCTGAAGAAGACCGGCATTAAAACGCCTGCAGATTTCAAAGGAAAAAAAATCGGATACACAGTCGCACCGTTGGATGTACTTTTGTTTAACGCCATCGCGGCGAATGCTGGATTATCCGAAGATGACTACGAACTAATAAACGTAGGCGCGAATATTGTGGCACCTATGCTAAGCGGTCAAATTGATGCAGTGATCGGACCCTTTCGGAATTACGAGATTAACTTGTTGAAACTTGAAGGTGCGGAAGCTGGATATTTCGCACTTGAAAAATACGGTATTCCGGATTATTATGAATTAGTAATTATTACGAACGACGCTTACTTGGAAAACCATTCAGAAACTGCCAAAAAACTGATGCTGGCGATTCAGGAGGCGATTAAATTTACGAAGGAAAAACCCGATGCTGCGCTTCAACTCTTTTTTCAGGCAAACCCTGATGCCAGTAAAGAATTAGAAGAATTGGCATTTCGGGATACACTTGATGTATTCGCGACAACACAGGTGCAATCCGTAGAAAAATGGGACGCTTTTGCAAAATTTGCATACGAAAAGGGGTTAATCCCCAAAAGAGTCAAAGCAAAAGATTGTTTTATTAATATATTGGCAGAATAGTCGCTTTACCTACGAAAAATAAGTTTACACTTGTCGCTCGTAGGGGTTGGGAATGTAATACAGGGAACGGATTTAGTCTAACCCCAGACTAAATCCCCCAACCCCTACTACGGTTCCCATGTGTGGAAATAATTACGGGTTCTACTATAAACCTGATCTAAAGAACAATGGGCTGCCTGCGCGAAATTCGCCCATTAAAAAGGATTGATTTTCAAAACGATGACAAATAAGAAGATTCTCATCATTGGTGGCGGTGTGATTGGACTGGGTATCGGGTGGCAGCTGGCGAAAGCGGGTGCCGCTGTCACCATTTATGAGCGCGGACAAGCCGGACGCGGTGCCTCTTGGGCGGCCGCCGGTATGCTCGGTCCAATTGCTGAAGCACATATCGACGAGCTCGACCTCCTCAAACTCAGCAACCAAAGTTTGGCGCGCTACCCGGAATGGGTCGATGAGTTAGAGACAGAAACAGAGATGTCAATAGGTTACCGAGCAGAAGGCACGCTCATTATAGGCATTGAACCGGATGATGCGATTCAACTCCGGCATGCTTATACCTTACAACAAGATTTAGGGTTGAATGTGGAGTGGTTGAGCGGACAAGAAGCACGTGAAATTGAACCGGCACTTTCACCCTACGTGACGGCAGCTGTTCGTTGTGAAACTGACCATCAAGTTGATAACCGACTGATGGCTCAGGCACTCCAGCGTGCGTATCAGGGGCGCGGCGGCGTGTTGCATCAGAATAGCACTGTTGAAAGAATTGTCATAGAAAACGGAACCGCGACAGGTGTTCAAACACAAGACGGTTTTCAGAGTGCAGATGTGTGTATTCTCGCCGCAGGATGCTGGTCTGGGCAGCTCAGCGGGTTACCGGATACGATTATCCCGCCCGTGCGCCCCGTGAAGGGACAGATGTTGGCGTTGCGAATGCGGGAAGGCATTATGCTCAAAAACGTCATCCGTACCGTCAAGGCGAGGTATCCGATGCCGGTATATTTAGTGCCGAGAAGCGATGGTAGACTTATCGTCGGGGCAACAACCGAGGAGTTGGGGTTTGACACGGATCTGACCGTTGGGGGTATATATGAACTCCTCCACGGAGCGTGTGAAGCGGTGCCGGGTATTTACGATCTACCACTTATCGAAACATGGACAGGTCTACGTCCCGGTAGCGAAGACAATGCGCCCATACTCGGTAAAACATCTGTCGAAAATTTAATATACGCAACAGGACACTATCGCAACGGCATCTTACTCACACCCATCACAGCTTACGAGATCTCCAAACTGATTCTGACGGGTGAAACTTCAGAGACAATCGCCCCGTTTCAATTGGACAGGTTTTCAAAGGCGTAGGATCTGTGGATGTTTTTTAACGGTTCGTCAGCGTTTTGAAATTGCCAGCGGTTAGTCCCACGTTTTTCATGCAAAGTGAAAAAATGTATTGGCAGAATAGTCGTTTCACCTACTGAATTAATGGTAAATAAAAAAGTTCTTATCATCGGTGGCGGTGTAATTGGACTCGGTATCGGGTGGCAGCTCGCGAAATCGGGTGCCACCGTCACCATTTACGATCGTGCTGAAGCCGGGCGCGCTGCCTCTTGGGCAGCCGCTGGGATGCTTGCTCCCCTCGCTGAAGCACATAACGAAGAACCGGAACTGCTCAAACTCGGCTGTCAAAGTTTAGAACGTTATCCGCAATGGGTTCGCGAATTAGAGGCGGATGCAGAGATGTCCGTCGGTTATCGGGCAGAAGGCACGCTCATTGTTGGATTAGAGCCTGATGATACACATCAACTGCGGCATCTCCACACTTCACAACAGGACTTAGGATTAGATGTCGAGTGGTTGACTGGAGGCGCAGCACGTGAAATCGAACCGGCTCTTTCACCTCGTGTGACTGCAGCCATTCGCTGTGCGACCGATCATCAAGTTGATAACCGTCTGATGGTAAAGGCGCTCCAGCGTTCCTTTCAGGTTTGTGGAGGCGTGCTGCATGAAAATAGAACGATTGAGCGCATCGTTATAGAAAACGGAGTCGCAACTGGTGTTCAAACACAAGGCGGTTTTCGGGCAGCTGATACGTTAATTCTCGCAGCAGGGTGCTGGTCTGCCCAAATTGAAGGACTGCCAGATGCCCTCCGCCCACCGGTACGCCCTGTGAAAGGACAGATGTTGGCGTTTCAGATGGAAGCCGGTATTACGGTTAAAAATGTCATCCGTACTGTCAGAGCAAGATATCCGATGTCGGTATACCTGGTACCAAGAACCGATGGCAGACTGATCGTCGGTGCGACGAGTGAGGAAATGGGATTTGACACACGTTTAACGGGTGGTGGCGTGTTTGAACTGCTCCGCGGCGCGTGGGAAGCGGTGCCGGGCATTTACGAGCTGCCACTTCTGGAGACATGGACGGGCTTACGTCCGGGCAGTAGGGACAATGCCCCTATACTCGGTGCAACGCCCGTCGAGAACTTGATATACGCAACGGGACACTATCGGAACGGTATCTTACTCACACCCATTACGGCTTATGAGATTGCTAAACTGATTTTGACGGGTGAGACTTCAGAGACAATCGCTCCGTTTCAACTAAACCGGTTTTTATAGTAAATCCCATAATTATTTGCACACACGGTAACTCGTAGGGGCTGGGGGATTTAGTCTGGGAATAGACTAAATCCATTCCTTGTATTACATTCCCAGCCCCTACGAACGGGAAAAATGTAAACATGTTTTCCGATTTTACTATAAGGTAGCATGTACATGCTGCGTGCCGTAAGTAACCACATTTGAAAAAAATGAAAATACACGTGAATGGCGAAGAAACAGAGGTTTGCCTCAATTCAAATGTTTATGACCTGCTCATCGCTTTGGAATTAGATCCGGGGCAGGCGGGTATCGCTGTCGCTGTGGATCGGGAAGTTATTCCGAAAACGGCGTGGCAGGCGACGGAACTTCGTGAAAATAGCGATGTAGAGATCATCCGTGCTGTCCAAGGCGGATAGTGTGTTTGTGAACACAACAGCTGCGTAACATCGTATCACAAGAAGTTGTCAGTCGTCAGTACGATTTTTTTCTGCGAAAAAAATCTTTCAGTTGTCAGTTTGAAGAAAATGAACACTGAAAACCCAGGCATGACAACTCACCAATGCCCCGGAAACCCCATCTTTGTAGAAACTTCAATACCACAATCAGACCCTTATTTTTCATCAGAGATCTTATCAGAGAAATCACAGAAATCAGAGTTCAGACTGACTATGCCGAGAATGGCACGGAAAATCGCTAAATAGACACTTATGGTGCGAGTTGAAGCTCGCACCTGCAATAAAAGTCGAATTACTTCCGAATTAACATTTTACGGGTTGCGGTGAAATCACCTGCGGTCAATGTATAAAAATACACGCCACTTGCCACAAATTCACCCACCTCGTTTTTGCCGTCCCAATACGCTGCATGGCTACGATGATGATACTTGCCGACGGCTTGGTGTCCGAGTGCGAGTGTTCTCACTAACTTCCCATCCATAGCGTAAATGCGAACTGTCACATCTGCGGGTTTTGCTAATTGATAGGGTATCCACGTCTCCGGATTGAACGGGTTTGGGTAGTTAGGCAGCAGTGCTGTTTCTCTGGGTGTCAACGCTGCCAAGAGTTGTTGTAAGAACAAGACACCGCGCTGTGCCGTTGTATCCGTGAGGTCCAACTGCTGTGCGGTGGAAAGCCACTGTTTGACCTCTGCAGCAGTGAACATTTCTAAGGCTTCGGGATATAGCGAAGGTGCGGCGGCAGTCGTGCCTAACGCGCCAGCGACTAATGCGAGATCGGCGATGTTAACAGTGCCATCCCCATTGACATCCGCAGCATTCGGTCCTGTCTTTCCGAGATTTGCGGCGACTAATGCGAGATCGGCGATGTTAACAGTGCCGTCCCCATTGACATCCTCCTTGAGCCGGGTGGGTTCCGTTATCTCGGCGTTTTCAACTGTGGGAACGAAAGTCTCTCCTGCGCTATTCGTGAGCAGCACATCAGATAATGTTAGAGTGGATGCCTTCGCTGCGATCACCTCAAAAGTGAAAGTGGCAAGCGTGCCGTTACCCTTACTTTCGCCAGCGAGAGATATGGCGTTGAGTTTTATGAGATTGCCTTCGACGACGGGGTCGACAAAGAACGCGCCAGCCGGTAGATAATCGCTATTCGCACTTGAGACATACCGCAAGGCAGTCGTATCAAACTGCAGGGTTGCCTGATACCCGGCGACGGCTTCGCCGCCTGTGATGCTCAGCGAAAAATCTATCTGTTTGCCAACAGCAGCGGATTCCACTGAGGCGGGTGAGATGTTAACCGTCGCATCGGTTGTTTTGGGAACGTCAGCGTCGGTCGTGGGTGTATCCGTTTCGGTAACATCGGTAACGGGTGTATCCGTTTTGGGAGTGTCTGAAGGCACGTCAGCAACTGTGTTGGGTCGTTTTGTTGCCCCGTATTCATAGGGTCCGATATCCACAGCGGCACCGGCGGGTCGTGCGGCACCGTCAAGATCATCATCAGGTGCGTAGGCGTTTGTCCCGGCATCAATCGCAGGACTTCCGGCTTGTAGATGGAAGTCTTTTGCACCGAGCGGATCCACAAAGAGGGGTGCGACAGCAAGGTTGTTACTGGCATTTTCGGCAAGTAGTTCCCAAAACGCCACATCGTTTCCAAGACCGCCACCGCCTTGCGAGACAATATCCTGCCTAATATCGTGAAATATGTTATGCGTAATTGGGAGAGCGGAAGCACCGTCGATGTAGATAGCAACATGCATGCCGTCGAAGATGTTATTGTGGAGCCGGCTTTCGGGTGAGGCCAGCCAGATATGCGGTTTATATTTCCCTTCAGAGAGTTCATCAGCAGTCGTCATGAAAACATTATTAATAATGTGAACGGGGACCCGTGCCATTAACGTAACCCCCTTAGGCCCCTGATGCTGATCGCCTACCTTGTTGTTGAAGAAAATATTGTTGCTGACCTCTACGATACCTTCGGATTTAGATGCAGGGCGCCAACCGAGCATGAGTCCGCCGGCCGCATGATCCGTACGCCCCATGACGCTATTGCTATCAAAGATGTTATGTGTAACATTACCGTTTGGTTTCTCAGCAACTGTAACGCCTCCGCCTGTATTCCCTGTGAATTCATTGTAAGCAATATCACCCGTCATGTCGTTCGCAAAAAAACCGCCCCCGGCCCCGCCGAAACGACATGTATTATTCGTAAAAGTATTGTGCTTAAGATTCCCATTGAAGGTTTCAACATAGACCCCTCCGCCATAGTGATTAGTTATATTATTCGTAAAAGTATTGTGCGTGAGATTCCCATTCAAGGTGCCAACATGGACCGCTCCGCCGGGTGTTCCAGGCTTGCGCGGTTCATTGTTCGTAAAAACATTGTGCGTGATGTTCCCATTCAAGGTTTTAACAGCGAGTCCACCACCCCCCTCATGACCTTGCGGAGAATAAGACCTGCCTCTGCAATGACTAAAAGTATTGCCGGTAACATCCCCGTTCATTGTTCCTTCAATAAAAACCCCACCGCCGTTGAAGGTATTATCCCTAATATTTCCATTTAATGAACCACGTATCGTCACATTTCTTCCAACTTGTATTGGACTACCAAAAAAATTCCCTGTAATATCACCTGTAGAAATAGCACCTGGAGAATTATGACCTATGTAGAGTCCTTCCCAGTTGATATCTTTAAAGGTATTATTGGTAGCAACGACACTATTATTAAAAACGATCACGGCTCTAAAATCATTATTGCTGAAAGTATTCTCAACAAGCACGAGAGGCATGTTCGTCCACAAACCACCGCACACTATAGACTGCTCTTTTATTTTTGGATCTAGACGGACAATACACTCTTTTAGCGTGTTCGGTTTTTGTCCCGCGCCGCGGAGAATAATTTGGGCACTCACTCTGGGTTTTGGGTGGGTGTCGTCTAAATACATCAACATGTTTTGTATCGTCAGGTGCCGGATGTGGACACCTTCAGCGTTTTCACCGAGCAGAATCGGGACTATTGTCCTACCTGTGTGTTGTGCGTCAATGATACATTCCTTGGCATTGGTTGTGCCTTCAAAGATCATGTCAGTTCGGAGCTGGATCGGAAAGATTTCGCGTTCGGTTGCGGGTTTCGCTGGGTCCGCAGTGTAGGTGCCAGGGCGGATATGTACGTGCCACGGATCCGGGAGGTTGTTTTTGTTGCTGATTAATAACGCAAACGTAATGGTTTTATAGGGCGCAGCTGCGGTGCCTCTGCCGGTGGCGGCGTTTACACCGTTGGCAGCGTCCACATAGATATGGGAGTAGGTTTGTGCGTTGCTTACGGGTGGGACTATAAGTAGCAGGGCTGCAAGTAGCAGGACAATTGATTTGTGAGATGTGATTAACATTTTCATGGAAAGTAAACTCCTTTTTTTCCGTCTAAAGGTTTGTGCCTAAGATCCGGTGCGGTTAGAAACCGCACCATAGGTGTCAATTTTAGAAAAAATAACCGCCTGAATCCCCCGGTCCGGTAGGTTCGGTTTGCAACCGAACCGGATACGACACGGCAACCGTAATAACTTCAAACTCCTCTTGAATTCCGTTCTCGGTTTCTTCTTTAGCGGAACCCGTGTTCCGCAAACGCTGCATCTGAAGGTTTTCGCGAAGTATCCGGTGCGGTTAGAAACCGCACCTACCGGGCCTGGGGTGCCGCTAAATTGACACCTATGGTGCGGTTGCAAACCGCACCTACCGGGCCTGGGGAAAATATAGAATTACCGATTTATTTTCTTACACTTCATCAAACCGCACCTACCGGGCCTGGGGTTTTCAGCACTTACTTCCGAATTAACATTTTACGGGTTGCGGTGAAATCACCTGCCGTCAATGTGTAGAAATACACGCCACTTGCGACGGGTTCACCCACTTCGTTTTTGCCATCCCAATACGCTGCACGGCTGCGGCTCTGGTACATACCAGCAGGTTGGTTGCCCAACACTAATACCCGAACCAACTGACCGTCTGCGGCATGGATAGCGATGCGAACATCGGCAGGTTTTGCCAACCGATATGGGATCCACGTCTCCGGATTGAATGGGTTTGGGTAGTTAGGCAGCAGTGCTGTCTCTCTGGGTGTCAACGCTGCGAGGAGTTGTTGTAAGAAGAGGATACCGCGCTGTGCCGTTGTATCCGTGAGGTCCAACTGCTGTGCGGTGGAAAGCCACTGTTTGACCTCCGCAGCGGTGAACATTTGTAGGACTTGCGGATATAGAGCAGGTGCGGTGGCAGTCGTGCCTAACGCACCCGCAACGATGGCAAGATCCTGCACGTTGACGACCCCATCGCCGTTAACATCCGCACGATTTGTGCCTGTTTGCCCCAACTGTCCAGCAACTAACGCTAAATCTTGAACATTTACAACGCCATCACCGTTCACATCGCCTTTGAGCCCGGTGGGTTCCGTTATCTCCGCATTTTCAACTGTTGGCAGAAAAGCCTTACCCGCACTGCTCGTGAGCAGCACATCAGATAAGGTTAAAGTGGATGCCTTCGCTGCAATCACCTCAAAAGTGAAAGTAGCAAGCGTGCCGTCCCCTTTGCTTTCACCAGCGAGAGATATAGCGTTGAGTTTGATGAGATTGCCTTCAACGACGGGGTCGACAAAGAACGCGCCAGCCGGTAGATAATCGCCATTGGCACTTGAAACATACCGCAAGGCGGTTGTGTCAAACTGCACGGTTGCCTGATACCCGGCGACGGCTTCGCCGCCTGTGATGTTCAGCGAAAAATCTATCTGTTTGCCAACAGCAGCGGATGCGACTGAGGCGGGTGAGATGTTAACCGTCGCGGCGGTCGTTTCGGGAACGTCAGCAGTTGGTTCAGTGATCTCGGCGTTTTCAACTTTCGGAACGGAAGTCTCACCCGCGGTATTCGTGAGCAGCACATCAGATAGTGTTAGAGTGGATGCCTTGACTGCGATCACTTCAAAAGTGAAAGTGGCGAGCGTGCCGTCTCCCTTGCTTTCGCCAGCGAGAGATACAGCGTTGAGTTTGATGAGATCTCCTTCGACAACGGGCTCGACAAAGAACGCGCCAGCCGGTAGATAATCACCATTTGCACTTGAGACATAACGTAGGGCAGTCGTATCAAACTGCAGGGTTGCCTGATACCCAGAGACGGTTTCGCTTTTTGTGATGTTCAGCGAAAATTCCATCTGTTCGCCAACAGCCGTTGATGCCACTGAGGTGGGTGAGATGTTAACCGTTGCAGCGGTCGTTGGTGTTTCGGTTTCGGGAACGTCTGTAGTGATTGTTGGTGTTTCGGTTTCGGGAACGTCTGTAGGAACGTCAGCAACTGTGGTTGGTCGTTTTGTTGCCCCGTATTCATAGGGTCCGATATCTACAGCGGCACCGGCGGGTCGGGCGGCACCCTCAAAATCATCGGCGGGTGCGTATGTATTCGTGCCTGCATCAATCGTAGGACTCCCCGCAATCGGATGAAAATCGCCATTCGCTGCGTCTACGAGCAGCGGGTCGCCTGTGATGTTATTGTTGGCACCGTCCGCCAAGAGTTCCCAGAATGCCAAATCGTTGCCGACACTATTAACGAAGTCCATTCCAATATTGTGAAAGAGGTTATGGGTTATGGGTAGATCAAGGTCACCGCCGATGGAGATGGCGGTCTTCATACCACTGAAGATATTGTTGTGGAAACGACTCCCGGGAATATTCACGAAGACAGCAGGAATGGATGCTGCCGCAGAAAGACCATCAGCAACCATGAACAGATTGTTCGTGAAGCGCGCAGGCGCATCATCATTGTCATCATCTACGGAAACCGAGGAAACACCGCGACTTGCAGTGTTATTAAAGAAAATGTTGTTGGTAAATTCCGAAATCACACGATTATTATACAGCAAGACCGCACCGGCACCCCCGCCGGGGGCATGCGACGGGGCTGAATTACTATTACTATCAAAGAGATTGTGAGTAACGGAGGAAACTTTTCCACTGTTTGCCCTAAACCCACCCCCACTTCCACTACTTCTTGCCGTATTCCTAATAAATTCATTGTGAGTAATGTTGCCAGTAAAATGCTGAACGAGAAATCCCCCGCCTTGACCACCGGTATTGTCGGTAAAGGTATTGTGGGTGATATTGCCGGTCATCAATATAGTTGTAAACCCACCCGCCGAATTGCCTCCCTTACCTATATTGCCAGTGAAAGTATTGTGAGTGACGTTACCGTTCAAACCATTCTGAACAACGAAACCACCCCCAACATTATCACCATGATTGTTAGTAAAGGTATTGTGGGTAATGTTACCGTTTAATGTGCCTGTTACGTGGATCCCTCCAGCGTTATGATGACTAACATTGTTCTGAAAGGTGTTATCGGAGATATACCCTGTTGAGTCCCCTTCAATCCACAGACCGGTGACATGATCGCTGAAGGTATTCTTGAGAACTGTCAGGCTCGTATTTGTCCACACCCCTTGGAGGGAATTGTTACTGAAGGTGTTGCCGGTGAGAGTAAGCGATAGATTCGTGGCGACGCCATTCGGAGCATTATTATGAATGATACACGTCTCAATGCTGCTGGCAGCCTCACGCCTGCCCCCCGTATCCCAGAAAACGATGCCACCGCCATCAGTACTGGTACCAGTCCGATTCATGTTCTGAACCGTCAAATTCCGGATGGAGACCTCTCCGACATCTTCACCGAGGAGGATTGGCGTTTCGGTTTCACCGAGGTGTTGCGCATCAAGGATACAGTCGGTGGCAGTGGTCGTGCCTTGGATAACCATCTTAGACCGGAGTCGAATCGGGAAAACCTCGCGCTCGTTTGCGGGTTTCGCGGGAGCCGCATCGTAGGTGCCGGGGTGGATGTGGACATGCCACGGAGCTGGCAGGTCGCTTTTCTCGCTAATCACCAAGGCGTAGGTAATGGATTTATACGGCGCGGCTGCGGCACCTCTGCCGGTGGCGGCATTTACACCCTTGGCGGCGTCTACATGGATATGCGTTTGCGCGGTACTCATATTGTGGAGCGTCAGCGTAAATAGCGCGGTAAAAAGTACCACTATCAGTTTATGAGATGTAAATAAACTTTTCATTGAAAATTACCGTCCTTTTTCTATTCTCACTGCGAAGCAATTTCACCCCTCTGGGGTGGGGAAAGTATCTGAAAAACTGTGTTGAAACGCTCAAAAACCCGTTAGTAGCAACTTGGGTTATTATAGTAAAATCCGAAAATAAGTTTACACTTGTTGCTCGTAGGGGTTGGGTTACCTCGAAGAAACACCGTTTTTGCTTGGGGTCTTTGATAGGGTGTTTCTGCGGATTTCTTCTAAGCAAAAACACGCCTACGGTTTTCATGAGTGCAAATAATTACGGGCTCTACTATAATTCTAAACTTCACTATAAAAAGTGCTGATGCGTAAGTGATAAGTTATGGTATGCCAATTATTATAATTTTTCAAATAAAAAATTATAAAGTCTGAATCTAACTATAAATTATAATTAAAAAAGGGAAATTATTTTTCTGGGTGTGTAAAATTTTTGACACAGGAAACCAACAGCCTCTGCTACAGAAAGAGTGCCACAAACTAAGTAATATTATAGTAAAGTTTAGAATTGATAGGACACTCTGTGTAGGTTCGGTTAGGAATGCAGATTGCATGAATCAACGGTATGAATGCCTTAATGAAGATTAAGAATTTAATCGGGTAATTTTTTGTGGAAGTCCGGTGCGGTTAGGAAACCGCACCTACCGGGTTTGGAGGAACATAGAATTACCCAAATATTTTATTAAACTTCATGTAGGCATTCCCCGGGGCGAGTATGCCGCAAAACTGCACCATAGGTGTCAATTTAGGGATTTTGGACAGTGTTTTATAGACCATCGAGATAAACATGCTGAAGAAACACCCTATCAAAAACCCCTTACAGGGCTAAATTGTTTTTTTCAACGTTTTTCTATAAACATAGTGAAGAAACACCCAAGCAAATAAACCCTACGGGACTGAAGAGGGTTTTGAAGTCATCAAGGTTTCCGCGTAGTATCCGGTTCGGTTAGAAACCGAACCTACCGGCCTGGGGGTCGCGACGGTTATTTTTTCTAAAATTGACACCTATGGGTACACCGCAAAACTGCACCTACCGGGGTCCCTTCCCAGTAACGGGTGGGGACCCCGGGTGTCCAAAGCAGGTCGCTTATGGGCGAGTACGCCGCAAAGTTGGACGAAAAAACCGAGAACTAAATAGCCCTGATCTCGCGTAAAAAATGACTTGATAAAGAGGCTTTGACGGTGCTATACTAATTGAAAATAGACGGTGATGAATTGTAGGCACAACACTATGCAAAGTCAAGAGGTTCGTTGGATTCAACGCGCAAACAGCTTTGAAAGGGCTTTTGCCCGATTAAAGGCAGCTGTCAAACTTGCGGAACAACGAGAACTCTCAGACTTAGAAGCACAAGGATTAATACAAGGGTTTGAATACACGCATGAACTTGCTTGGAAGACGTTGAAAAACTTCCTTGAAGCACAAGGTATGCGGTGACGATGCGCTAACGCACACAATCCTTTCTCGGATTACAAACGATCTCGATGACCAGCTGCTCCCTTATACTATTGATCTATCTATCTTTCAGAATATCCGTAACCCTGAGATGGTTGAGCAGATCGAACGTGTCGGCGTGGCACTGTATAAAAAATAAGAGTAGTCGTCAGCGGTCAGCAATCAGCAGTTAGATAAGAAGTCTTTTGAGTCTTAGCTGAAAGCCGATGGCTGATAACCGATACCCGTTAAAAAAGAAACAAAAAATGCAAGAATTCAAAATCGCAGATCAAATATATACATCACGGTTACTCATTGGAACGGCGGGGTACCCGAATTTTCATATCATGACGGAGGCTATTGCGGCGAGTGGTGCCGAGATTGCTACGGTGTCAATGCGTCGTGTGAAATGGACGGATGATACATCTGGCGAAAATCTGTTCGCACTCCTGCGTGAACGGGGTATGACGATTCTCCCGAATACCGCTGGGTGTTTCACAGCGAAGGACGCGATTCTAACTGCGAATCTTGCGCGCGAAGCACTTGAAACCTCGCTTATCAAGCTCGAAGTGATTGGGGATGAACAGACGCTATTCCCGGATGTGGAGCAGCTGCTCAGCGCGGCGGAAACGCTTGTGAAAGATGGTTTTACTGTGCTGCCGTATTGTAATGACGACCCGATTACGTGTAAGAAATTGGAAAATATTGGGTGTGCGGCTGTGATGCCGTTAGGCGCGCCGATTGGTTCAGGAATGGGGATTCGGAATCCGTATAACATCCAGATTATTCGGGACCTCGTGCAGGTGCCGCTTATTGTGGATGCGGGGGTCGGGACAGCATCGGATGCGGCGATAGCGATGGAATTGGGGTGCGACGGTGTTTTGCTCAATACAGCCGTGGCGAAAGCACATCGTCCAGTGCTGATGGCGGAGGCGATGAAGAAAGGGATTGAAGCCGGTAGAGCTGCGTTTTTAGCAGGACGGATTCCTCGGAAACTCTATGCGACCGCCTCAAGTCCACAAGCGGGGATGATTGAGTAAAGGCAAAAGGTCAGAGTAACTGCGTGAAAACACCTTTTTACGACTGGAAAATTTACCTTGATACGTGTTGTTTGAATGGTTCATTTAATGATCAGACACAGACTCGGATTCGTCGGGAGACTGAAGCTATCCAGACGCTTCTCAAGTACTGTTTCACAGAACGATGGCTCTGGATTACGAGTGATGTATTAATTGTTGAAGTCAACAACACCCCAAATCAAATCCAACGCGGTTACATGAGAGCTCAGTTGGATCGTGCGTATCAAAACGTTTTGGTAGGGGCAATTGAAAATACGAGAGGTCAAGAGCTTGAAGCCTTGGGATTTAAATGGTTTGATGCCTTGCATCTTGCCTGTGCAGAGAGCAGCAGGGTTGATGTCTTCCTCACAACAGACGATAGGTTGATCAGAAGAGTGAACCGCATCAGGGCACTACTTCAAGTTCGCGTCGAAAACCCTTATACTTGGTTACAGGAGGAAATTAGAAATGAACGTACTAAAGATGACTAATATTGAGTTTTTTGAACTCGGTATTGCAACACTTTTGGAGGAACTCGGTCCAGCTGGCGTGTCTCGGTTCCTCAGACAGTGTGAACCAGGGATAGGCGATTATACGGCTGAGCGGCATGAATGGCTTGATAAAATTGATAGGGAAACGGGTCTCAAAGAAATCAAAAAGATTCAAAACGCGCGCGGCAGGTCAGTTGGATCGAAAATTCGCATCCCTGGCGAAAGAGGTTCTTGCTGAAGAGAAAAAACTGCCGCCAAAAAAGGTTCAAAAATTGACAGATATGGAACTTTATGAACTTGCAGTGGAAATTCTGGCAGAGAAACTTACCCCCGGTGGGCTGATTGGCTTCTTTTTGCAGTGTAACCCAGTAACAGGTGACTGCTCTGTCAATCGACATACATGGCTGGATAAACTTGAGGAGGGAAGGGTTCTTCAGGATATCCACGCGAGCGGTGAAAAACGCAACAATTAAAGGACAAATAGGATTGCGGGCACAAACTTATTCAACTTTGCGCAGCAAAATCTATAAAAGATAATGAAAAAAAAGTTCTTCTCTTTAGGATTATGTCTCCTCACCTTTATACATCTCGGAGCGAGTTCGCTCTGTGCGCAGCTTCAGACCGAACTTGGACGGAGTCTCCTTGAAAAGGAGCCTGAAAAGCCCGAAACCGAGTCCGCGGCATTGATAGTCAATGCGCATCTCTCGAACACGTTCAACAATCATATTGAACTCGGTTTGAGTGTGGATCCGTACACGAGCAGTCTCGCTGGAGAAGACGATCCGCAACTTTCAGGTTTGATTAATCGTTTCGGTGTTACCTTAGGCGGAGATTTACCGATAGCCGATAAACTTCGCGTCCAATTACAATATACGCCCCAAGTTGAAAACTACAGTGGTGCCGAAGGCAAACTCAACGAATTCGATGCATTCAGTAACACGCTTTCGAGTGAACTTAACTTTAAGCCTGTTACAAGTTTACCACCGCTCGTTGCCTCGTATCAGTTACAACGTTTCGTCCGCACCTTGGATGTCTATAACAACATAGACCAACAACTCGGTCTGCGCTTCGGACGGGTGCTGGAATATAATTTCCGCTTACACCGGTTTGACGATGAAGACTCGCGTAGAGAAGACTTCCTACTTGTCGGTTCTAACAGCCATAAAGTGACGACGCGTCTGCAGTTTGGGCTACTTAAACAGATGCTCGGCAAACTGGAATACGGGATAGAACACGGCAGCTACCAAACCAATTTGAACAACCTCATCTTGGGTATAACAGGGCTTGAGGACAATGAACGTCGAAAAGATTGGCGGCATATCGGTGCTGCGAAACTGATACAGGTAGCAACTGAACGGCTCATGTTTCAGGAGGAAGTTAACCTATTCCTGAACCGCTCGAATGTCGATTTCTTTAATTTCGTCAGCACAGAAGTCGCAGCAAGTTCCTTCTACCGACTTGATTCCGGTCGGTGGCTTCGGCTTCGGCTCTCCAGACTGTGGGTAGCGTTTGAAGGCAGACAGATTCTGGACGAGTCGGGAATTATTACGGAAGATGCGCCAAATCGTCAAGATACACAGATAGGCGCGAATGTGCAGTTGAACTGGCAATTCAACCCATACCTGACACTGAACGCCGATTATCAGATAACGCAAAACCGAACGAACGAAGAAGATCCGTTTCTTGACTTTCTCAACTATACACATACGATCGCAACCCTCACGCTCCGCGGCGAGTATTGAAATAGCGTTTGGATTCCGTTCTCAGCGTGCTGTTCGCTGCCCTTTATAGAGTTTCAACTTCCCTTCCGATGCAATCAGTGTATAACACGCTTCAATTGCTTCAGCAACGATAGGCTCGTCTGGCGTGTCCCATAGCAATAGATAATCCACGTTGTCAGCATAGTTGCAGAGGTCTATCTTTTCCGGCTGCCAGTGGACGATCTGCACCCACTCTTTTTCGTCTAATGGCGTTTCAAAGTCGGCGTTGAAACGGACAGGAAAGTAGTCAAACTGTATTTCGTAGTTGCCAAGATTGATACAACCGTTGTCAAGGCAGTAGTAATTGGCAGTGTTGACAAAGATGCCGACGCGTTTTGAGCTACCTCTCGGATCAAAGTGAAGTGGGAGGATAACACTATTTTTTTCAACCCGTTGGACAAAAGCGTTAAACGCTCGGATTTCGGCATTAAGGTTTTTGAATAGAACACCGACATAAACGAGGTTAACAAGCGCGAGCAACGTGACGATGGCTGTAAATGCGCGTTTCCATTGGAGGTTGTCGAATCCACGAAACCAGGCAAATATGGCAAGGGTGGCTAAAATGGCGAGTCTGTCATTGACCCAACCGCCGGGACCGATGGAATTAGGTAGAATAAAATAGAGACCAAGAAGCACTACAGAGAGATAGAGAAACGCTTTTTGTCCGGGATGTTCTGCTGTGGTATCCTTTCTATTTTTCCAGAATGTTACGCCAACGAGAAAGATCAGAAAAGCAGAGATGGCAACAGAAATCCAACTTGGGGGTTCGGTGTAAGAGATGAGTACGTGCATACCGATCAGATTCGCGAACAGTTCTCCGACCCGTCCGAATCCAAATTCGGGAGGCTCTCCCGCCAGTAAGTCAGAGGTGGGAAGGTAGACGAGCAGCAACATGGCTGCGGGTAAGACGGAACACCCTGTGATGAGGATTCGCTTGAAGTCTCGTTTGAAATGGAGAAGTGCCAGCAAGGCGATAGAGAATAAGATGAAGGCGTAAGAGATGAGATGTGCAAAATAGGTGATAACAATGAGTAGGTTGAGTAGGATGATACGGCTCTTGTTCAAATCGTCCTTATGTTTCCACCAATAGCCGAGTGCGAGGAAAAAGAGGGGGACGCTGATAGCAAAGTTGTAGAAGCCCATGAGAAAAAGATAATTGTAAACAAAGGTGAAGCTCAGTATGACGAGGGCATGTCGTCCGCGTTGTACAGCGTTGAGGAAATAATAGATTGCGAGTGGAAAGAGGATGACATAGAGGCTCAGAAAGATTTTCTCGGCGATGAGAGCAGGAAATATGAACATTAACACTGCCAACGAAAAGTGGGAAAGCCAGTTCGGAAAGGGGTACCAATTAATTTCGTAATAGTCGCGAAACTGATATTCAGGATTGTTGTATTCTGTTAGGATCTGTGAATTATAGACATGGCTTACACCGTCTTGTGTCGGAAAATAGGTAAACAACCATATTGGTAACAGATAGACAACGATTAATACACCAATTAAAAGCGACTCTTTTGTATGAAAACGGGGAAAAAATGCCATCGTTTTTCCTTTCGTTCTGGTGCGGCTTGCCAATCAAACTTGTATTGTAAAGTGGTGCAGCTTGCCAGTCTCCTAAACTTGACGCCAAAAATCAACCTTGAAATTTCCAGGGCTTCAGATATAATGTTATCATGGTTTGGCATTTTATACATAGTCTTTTTACATTATGAAAATACATGAGTCGCTTCGTATTCTGGGGAAAGCGACTTTTGGGGGGTATTTCGTCTCACTTTTGAGGCACGACCTCCTACACAAACTATGGGAGAACAATTTCATGACCCGAGAACAGGTCAAACGTTTCGTTGAAGAGAATGGTATTGAGTTTTTCCTCTGCTCTTTTGTTGAGATGAGTGGTGCCCCGAAGGCGAAGGTTATTCCATCGACGCACCTTGAAGATATGGCAGAAGAGGGAGCAGGCTTCGGAGGCTTTGCCGCTGGTGAAATAGGACAATATCCGCACGACCCGGAAATGGCGAGCATCCCCGACTTTGATTCGTTGACAATCGTCCCATGGCGAAAAAACATAGCATGGGTGGCGGGGGATATGTATGTTGAAGGTAAAGCGTGGCACTACTGTCCGAGAACAATTCTACGGCGGCAATTAGATGCAGCGAAGGAGAGAGGGTATGTCTTCAATGTTGGCATTGAGGCGGAATTCATGCTGTTAAAACAGGATGAGTCGCGTGCCTACGCGCCGTGGGACAAACTCGACACTTTAGATAAGCCGTGCTATGACTTAAGGGCATTGCACCGCAATCTTGATATGATGACTACCTTGATTAAATATATGCAGGAATTAGGGTGGGAGCCCTACGCCAACGATCACGAAGATGGAACCTGTCAGTTTGAGACGAACTGGACTTATTCGGACGCACTCACGACAGCCGATCGGCATACCTTCTTCAAATGGATGGTCAAAACACTCGCTGAGGAACAAGGATTGCTGGCAACCTTTATGCCGAAGCCGTTCACAAACCTGACAGGCAACGGGGCACACTTTCACATGAGCCTTTGGGATGAAGATAATCAGACAAATTTATTCCTTGATGAAAGTAATAAAAATGGCTTGTCGCAACTCGCTTACTGGTTCACAGGTGGGGTCCTCAAACACGCGGATGCGGTCACAGCCGTCACGAATCCACTTGTGAATAGTTACAAACGTTTAGTTCGTAGACCCCCGCGTTCGGGTTCATCGTGGGCACCGGTTTATGTTACCTACGGTGCAAACAATCGGACACAGATGATTCGGATTCCAGCACCGGGACGCATCGAAAACCGCTTAGGCGACGGAGCAGCGAACCCTTATCTTGCGGCGACAGTCCTACTCGCAGCCGGTCTCGATGGCATCGAAAACCAGATTGATCCGGGCGTGCAAAACGAGGATAACCTCTATGAAGTCTCAGAAGATGAACTGCAACGACGCGGGATAGATTCCCTACCGGCGACACTTGACGCAGCTGCGGACGCGCTTGAACAGGACGCAGTGATCAAGAACGCACTCGGAACAGTGTACGCCGATTATTATATTCAGGTGAAACGCGAGGAGTGGCGCGACTATCACTTGAGTGTCAGCCAGTGGGAAACTGATAAATACTTGGAAGTTTATTGATATTGAGGGTCGCGAGCGTGCGGAAACACCCAAGCAAAAACACTCGCTCCTACGCAAGAAAGGCACTATTTCACGATCGCGAGCACAGCTCGCTCCTACAGCAAGACGATGATATTGAAGATCGCGAGCGCAGCTCGCTCCTACAGCAAAGATTGCAGACACGGCTCACTCCTACAGCAAGAGCGTAACGCTGGTATAAAGGAAATAATTTTGATGAAAATCTTATTTAGACTGTTCGGTTTGGCACTTATATGTTTTTTAACTGTTTATATAGTCAGTTGTGGGCAACGTGAAGAAGACGAGGAAGTTGGTCCGGTAGAACTGATGCGCGCAGATCCAACAAGTACTGATAGTAGTACATCAGTCCTTGAACCCGTACCTGAACCTGTACCTGAACCCGCTCCTGAACCCGCACCTGAACCCATTATCCCAGATGGAATGGTTCTGATTATAGAAGGCGAATTTCAGATGGGTAGTAATGATGGTGACGCTGATAACGACGAACAGCCAGTGCATACCGTTCACCTTGACGCATTTTACATAGACGCGAACGAGATAACCAACGGCGAATTTAAGGATTTCGTTCTTGCGAATCCAGCGTGGCAGAAAGAACAGATTAATGAAAAGTTCCACGATGGTAAGTACTTGCTGGACTGGAATGGAAATAATTTCCCTCTTGGTGAGCGCGACCAGCCAGTACGTTATGTGAGTTGGTATGCAGCGATGGCTTACGCTGTTTGGGTAGACAAGCGTTTACCGACGGAGGCGGAATGGGAGAAAGCGGCGCGGGGTGGATTAAAGAAAAAACAGTATCCGTGGGGCAACGGCATTAATTTTAATAGGGCAAACTACGGTAAAAAGCTTGGTGAGACAACCCCTGTCGGCGAGTATCCACCGAACGACTACGGTGTACATGATGTCGCAGGTAACGTGTGGGAGTGGTGCCTTGACGAATATCAAGCCGATTTCTATGCGAATTCTCCACGCCGAAACCCAGTTGCTGGCGCGAATAATGTTGAGGAGATTGTCAACGACTTTGAGAACATTGTAGACTTCCGCGTCATCCGAGGTGGCGGGTGGAACAGCGAACCTGAGTGGTTGCGTGCCTCAAACCGCCACGGGACAAGTCCAGCGTATGCGGGTATCGGCGCGCTTGGATTCCGTTGTGCAAAAAGCGTATCACCTTAATGCGCGACCGATCTTTTCCGAAAATTAACATTTTCTGTCTTGAAGCAAAAATGAAAATTTGCTACGATATGGTTCAAGTAGGAAAGGATATCCATGCTTTTCTGCTATTTGCGTAATATTAGACTGTTTTCACTTTTCAACAAAGGAGACAACATGAAGATTTTTTCAATAATCACACTTTGTTTACTTGTATGTGTCACATTTTCCCACGCCGACCTAATGGACGGACTTGTCTTATACATGCCGCTTGACGAAGGTTCTGGTAGCACAACGAAAGACTTTTCCGCAAACGGTTTTGAAGGTGAAGTGATGGGCAATGCAAAATGGGTTGATGGAGAGTTCGGGAAGGCACTCCAATTTGCGGCTGCCGCAGATCACGTCGTTGTTGAAGACGATACCGCCTTTCATATCGAAGGCGCAATTACACAAGCAGCGTGGGTGCAGTTGGACAGGCTTCCAAGCGCACACGCCATTATCTTTGGCACTCGGGCGAGCGGTGCAACTCGGCATATCGGTTTCGGGTTCGGGATGAATCCAGCAAACGGCATCAAAGTCTGGACGAACGGTGCTGCCGGCGGATTCAAGGACATCAACGATAACGAAACAGAATTGGAACTCGGCAAGTGGTATTATCTCGCTTATACCCATACCGATGATAACAGCGGTTTAGTGGAAATCTACTTAGACGGTGAGGTAACGTACTCGGAAGAATCGGGCAATCCGGTTGCGCCTGCCCAAAACACGAGTGCGGTGACTATCGGTACTTGGGGTGGTGAAGCCTGGACGGGAAGCGTTGACGAGGTTCGGCTTTGGGACCGTGCGCTCTCAGCAGACGAAATTAAAGCGAGCATGAACCAAGATGCCGCGTCATTCCTGACACCGGTAGAACCAGAAGGTAAACTTGCCACATCTTGGGCGAACATTAAATTGATCCGATAACGCGTTGGGGGCAGGTTTCAGGACCTGTCCCTTAAACATCAGGACTTACGCAATTTTGACGATACGACGTTCTGTTAGCGGGTAAACTCTCAAAAAACAGAGACGTTTTCAGTGCACAGGCTAACAGCCTATGCTACAAAAGAGCACGCTGCGTAAGTCCTGAACATGCTTGCTTTAGATAAGATGATGACATGACAGGTTCCCAATCCTTGCCAAATTTGTGTAACACCTTGATACAAACAGAGGTCCAGTTAGAGTCACATCTATCCGAACCGACAGACGAGGTAATAGGGGCAGTTGCTGCACTGGAAGGGGATATCCTTATCCTTGGTGTTGGCGGGAAGATGGGCCCAACACTCGCTAAGCAGGCGAAACGCGCTATTGATCACGCAGGTATCGCTAAAAAGGTGATAGGTGTTTCCCGTTTTTCGATCCCGGGCGTGCAAGAAGACTTGCAAGGAGCCGGTATTGAAACAATCACTGCAGATCTACTTTCGGAAGACTGCTTGCAAAATCTACCTGACATCCCAAATGTAATTTTGATGGCGGGTAGGAAGTTCGGTTCAGTCGGCAATGAAGGTCTGACTTGGGCAATGAACGGTTATATGCCAGGACGCGTAGCAGAAAAGTTTCGATCTGCGCGGTTGGTTGTGTTTTCAACGGGGAACGTCTACCCGCTGACTCCGGTCTCCCACGGTGGTGCGACTGAAAGCTCACCCGTTGATCCGATGGGTGAATACGCGCAATCCTGTCTAAGTCGTGAACGGATATGTACCTATTTTTCACTGCAATTCGGTACACCGATAGTTATCTTGCGGCTGAACTACGCGATAGACCTCCGCTACGGGATACTGTTGGACATCGCTGAAAAAGTTTATGCCGAAGAACCGATTTCGCTCCAGATGGGTAATGTGAATGTGATATGGCAAGGTGATGCAAACGCGATCGCATTGCGGGCTTTCTCGCACTGCCAAAGTCCACCGCTGGTGCTGAATGTGACGGGACCGGAGACTGTTTCGATACGATACCTTGCGTCGTGTTTCGGGACGATTTTTAACAAATCGCCGCATTTTGATGGGGAAGAGGCATCAACAGCACTGTTGAGCAACGCATCTCGGTGTCATCAACTGTTTGGGTATCCACACGTCTCTTTAGGACAAATGATTGAATGGGTTGCAGAGTGGGTGCGGGTTGGTGGCACAACCCTCGGCAAACCGACCCACTTTGAAGTGCGTGACGGAAAGTTCTGATAATCTTAAAAAAAATAGACAAAAAATGCGAGTTCTGTTAGTATGTCAAAGTAGTATTTTTGTGATGTTCCTCTTTGTTGTTGATAGTGCTATGGGGCAACCCCATCCACTAATGACAATTGCGTTTGCCTCGGATGTGAGCGGCGATTGGGAAATCTATCTGACAGATACGGCAGGAAAGCGCCCTATAAATCTCACGCACAATCCTGCAGCGGATTACTATCCGACGTGGTCACCGGACGGCACTCAGATCGCTTTTTTCTCTCGACGAGATGGGAATCACGAGATTTATGTGATGCAAGTTGACGGCACCAATCAGCAACGTCTAACGCATCACCCTGCGACAGATAAGGCACCGGCTTGGTCACCTGATGGCACGCGCCTCGCCTTTACATCAAATCGAGGTGGGCATTTCGACATCTATCTGCTTCATCTCAATAATGACGAGGTCGAGCATCTCACCGAAAACCCATTTGAAGATGAGGCACCGGCTTGGTCACCTGATGGCAACAGGCTTGTTTTTCATTCAAAGCGGGAACTCAACTGGGATATATACGTCGTTAATGTAGATAGTGGTGTTGAACAACGGTTGACGGATCAACCTCTGATGGACACGTATCCGGCTTGGTCGCCCGATGGGAGTCGGATTGTGTACGCTTCAATGCATGCCGAGGCAGCGCTTGCTGACTTTGACCTGTATATCATGGATGCAGTTGATGGTGGGAACAAGAAAGTTCTCACCGATACACCTACCGATGAAGCGGTTCCAGCATGGGCACCAGACGGTGATACCATCGCTTTTCAATTTGAGAAAGATGGCAGATGGGTTATCCACGTCATGCGTGCCGATGGCAGTGAACGCCATGAATTGATTAACAACGGTGCTTGGGCGGCGCAACCGAAATGGTCTAACAGTCGTTCGGACGTACTTTTAGTAGTGCCATCAGCATTACAGATTCAGCAGTGGGGCAAAATTCGAGCTCCGTAGAATGGTAGTTAACAGGTATGCCCAAGGCATTCTAAAGGGCAAAACTTTACTAAGAAAAAGGAGATATCTTTATGTGTTTCAAGACATTGGTATTTGGTACACTTTTCACCTTCGGTTTATTACTCACGGTCGGCATAAGTTATGGTTATGAACGAGCAATTGAAGCAGAAGCGGCGGATACGATTGAAGCACCAATGATAGTTGCCGATGATGATGCGGCTTCCGGGGGGCAATTTATATGGATGGAAGGGGATCCTGCCACGGGTGGTGGTGGTGAAGGTTGGGCAGAATATAAGCTCCATATTTCAGCACCCGGCACCTACGCCCTGTGGGGAAAAGTCCTTGCATGGGATGGCAACAGCGATTCATTCTGGGTAACCTGGCAACCTGCTGATCCCGATGAAAACGCGCAAGAAACCCAGAACACCGAGTTCCGCTGGGGTGTCGCCCAAGGCAATGAATGGCACTGGGACCGTATCAATCACTGGTTAGATGGCGGCACATTTGAACGGGAATGGGAGATAGCGGAAGCTGGAGAAACCACGCTCCGCATCGCAGTCCGGGAAGATGCTTGTATGTTGGATGTTATTTACATCACTGATAACCTCTCCGAGGACGAAGCAGAGGTCAACCCTCGCGATCCGATTCCGGAAGATTCTTTAACGCCTGTTGAACCACAAGATAAACTCGCGACAACGTGGGGAAAGCTGAAAGCAGGGAGATAGTAATTGACTTAACCTGACTACGGGCGGTTTAATACAACCGCTCGTATCTTAGAGAGTAGAAAGGAGACCTTTGGTGAAACACGGAACAATATTGACGCTGATGATACTTACTGTATTCTTATGTGGAATTGTGGAGCTTAGTGCTGAAGTCGAAATTGCGCTTGAAGCCGAGTTGGCAGACGAGATTGTAGAACCGATGATCATTGCCGATGATAAAGATGCTTCTGATGGGAAATTCATCTGGATGGAAGGGGATCCTGCCACAGGTGGCGGTGGTACAGGCTACGCTGAGTTTATTATCAATATTCCTCAGCCGGATACCTACGCGCTGTGGGGGCATGTCATTGCTTGGGATGGGAATAGTGATTCATTTTGGGTGACTTGGCAACCTGCCGACCCGGACGAAGATGCGCAAAAAACCCAGAATACCGAGTTCCGCTGGGGTGTCGCACAAGGTGGTTTTTGGCATTGGGACCGTATCAATCATTGGTTAGACGGTGGGACGTTTGAACGGGAATGGAAGTTCAAGGAAGCCGGTGAGACGGTGCTGCGTATCGGCGTGCGTGAAGATGCCACCATGTTAGACACAATCTTCGTGACGACCAACTTGAAAGCGACCGAAGCAGACCTTCGTCTCCCAACCGATAAAGATCGGAAGATACAAATTGAGGGACTCGCTGTGGACGCAAAGGGGAAAGCTGCAACCACCTGGGGTTCCCTAAAACGGGCGTATCAATAAGAAAGGGCAAAAGATTGGAAGACTGGAAGATTGGAAGCGTATTTCTTCCTTCCAGGCTTCCACCCTTCCATCGAAGCGGTTCTATGGAATTTGGGGACGCGTCAGAGTTGGAAAAGGGAACCTTAAACACTTTTTTTCCGATGAAACGGTTGTTCCTAAACAGATAGCACTGCTCTCTATAGTAGTTAATACGCCACGAGTCAAATCCACGTTCAAACTGAACAACGCCATCAGGCGGGCCGAGGTGAAATTCCAATTTCTCTATTGCCCGCCTATCGCGTTTAACAAGCACGTGTGTTGCATAAGCGAGGCCTGAAAGAATTCCAGCCAAGGCAATTTTTCCTCTCAGTTTAACGGAAATACTCTCTGCAGTCGGTGTCCACCCGCAAATTAGGAATAAAATAAGTGCCGCAGCGCAAATTTTCCTTTTTACGCAAGAAATTTGACATAGATTTTGCATTTATATGGCATTTCGATAGATTAGGACTTGACAAAAGAAATATGTTAAGTGTATCCTAATAGGAATGAATAAAAAGAATCGCTAATAGCGTCTGCAGTTTGCCAATCTCTTACATCCTAAAGTGCGACAAGACTCACAATTTTTCCATTTCGTTAGTTTGTAGAGAAGCAGCCCTTTTTATTAGTGATCAACTTGGAGCGTGATCAGCATGCATTCTAAGGGAGAAACTTCCCATACAACAGATGCACCAGACTGTACGACAGATCTCAGTATTGAAGACGTTAAGCAGGAGTTGTACAACCGCCATCATCCAAGCTTAACGTTTCTTGACATAGAGGCTCACGCGAGGACAGTCCATAAAATACGGACATTGAAACAGAAACATAACGTTGTGATGCTGGGTCATAACTATATGGAGCCGCTGGTCTTTGGATTGTCGGAAAAAGAAGAGCAGGGCGATTCGCTCGGCTTGAGCATGTATGCCGCGAAAACAGAGTCGCCGTATCTAATTTTTAACGGTGTACCGTTTATGGCGGAGACAGCAAAAATTTTGAATCCGAGCAAAACGGTGTTAGTTGCCGATAAAACAGCGGGGTGCTCGCTCGCCGATAACTTCGGTGCTGAAGATGTTAGGGAACTGAAATCCCTGTATCCCGGGGCACCAGTGATGATCTATATCAATAGTTACGCCGACGCGAAAGCAGAATCGGATATCTGCTGTACGTCAGCGAATGCAGCACACATCGCTAAATCTATGCCCGGGGATACACTGATCTTTGTGCCGGATATCTTCTTCGCGCAGAATTTAGAGGAAGAGTTGAAGGACGAGAAAAATGTCGTCTATCCCGGCAAAGACAACACAGCACGCGGGGCAGTTTGCGAGGTTCACGAAAAATTCACACTTGATGATCTTCTCGGCATCCGTGAATCCTTTGAAATCCCGAAAGGACACTCCCACCGTAAGTTATATGCGCACTGGGAATGCCGGCCGAATGTCTTAAAGGAAGCAGATTTTTACGGCAGTACCAGTCAGATTATGAAGGACATAGCGGAACGTGTTGCAGCTAAACAACTCGAACGTGCTTTCGTTGCCTCGGAATGTGAGTTAACTTCTAACTTGGCGCAGGAATTTCCAGAAGTTCAATTCTGGACAGCATGCTCGGTCCGATGTTCCCACATGGCACAAGTCAATTTGGGCAAGATAGCAAAGATCTTGGAAGCGATTGATCGGGACGAGGACCTTGATGAATATGAGATTACGCTGAGTCCTGAGACGATAGACAAAGCCCGCACGCCAATTGAACGAATGCTTGAGGCAAGTGTTTAATAGTTGTCAGTTGTCAGTCGTCAGTACGATTTTTTCGGAGAAAAAATCTTTCAGTTGTCAGAAAGAATAGCAGTCAGCAATAGGCAGTCAATTTTAAGAGTTGCCAGTCTGCCTTGAGGTTTGCTGTTGCTTGGACACTAACCTCAACGGTCCTCCACAAGAACCCTCTTAACTGACAACTGATAACCGATAACTGACAACTATAAAAACTGACAACTGATAACTATTTAGAAGCGTGTGATGAAAGAGACGCGATGTGCGTTGCCGACATAAGCATCTGGTACGAAAGCGTAATCAAACTGGAAGTCGATACTTGCTAACGCGTCTTCACCACTGCGTCGTACGCCGATGCCGAGTGCTAATCCGTCGCTTGGATTCTGGTTCAGACCGATTCGATATCCGACGCGTGCCGCGATACTCTCGTAAAACCACCGCTCTGCCCCGATATGAAAACTCGGATTTGCATCAAGAAGCGGGAGATGTGCGTCTGCGACCAATGCCCATACCTCCTGCGCCGGCATCGGTTTATCTGTCTCTGCTTCTGCAGCAGGTTGTTTCCACGTTCTGTAAGCGACTCCTGCCCGAAGTGCCATCGGCAAGTTTTCTCCACCGTCTAAGACCCCCGCATTTTGAACAGCAACACCAATACCGAGGTGATTGTCAAGCAAGCGCAAAATTAATCCGACATCTGCTGCAACTCCATAGGCGTTCTGAATATCCAGTTGCTCTGAAATTATCTTTGCTGTACCACCAACTGATATTGCTTCGCCGAGTGGATAGGCGAGGGATAAACCTGTAGCAAACCCACCGATCGTTGCGGTACTATCTGGATCTTCGGTTGGTCCCTGTCGGCGTTCAATTTCGGTGAAACTACCGAGGAAACTGGCACCCCAAACGAGCCGTTCTATGCGCTGCGCGTATCCGATGGTTTGGTTGTTAATTTCTGCGAACGAAAAGTGTTGCATCGCGGTCAATTCTCGGTCATTGACGGCGGTTAACCCTGCTGGATTCCAAAAGATGGTATTGATGTCGTTAGCAAGTCCAGCGAAGGCACCGCCCAATCCGGCGGGTCGGCTGCCACCTTCAATTTTCAGGAAAGCGGCACCGACTGTTCCCGCGCCATCGTTAATATCAGCGTGCAAACTTGGGGCAGCTGCAGTTATTATGAGAAGTGCCATTACGATTTGAACGGCTCCCCTTTTCAGCATCATGAATTCTCCTTTTTTAGAGTTACCAGTGTCCAGTGTCCAGTTAAGAGGGAGTTAATCTGGTAACTGGTTACTATTCCCTCTGGTAACTGACAACTGGTAACTGGTAACTTCTTTCTTAGTCAACAACAAGCACCTTGCCCACAACATTTGCACTGTTTCCTGCTGCATTGACGGCTTCTAAACGGAAGATGTAGAGCCCTCTTGCGACAGTGTTACCTGACTGGTTCTCCAAATTCCATTTAACCAATTGGTCGTTCCGCTGTCCGGAAACAACATCCGGATAGGTTTGTGATAGCACCATATCTCCACTCCAATCATAGATGCTCAAAGTGAGTTCGATCGTCTCCCCGAGGGGTACATTAACATCAAAGGAGAAGAAAGCGACATCTCGTTGTGAGAGGCGGAGCGGATTTGGCCACCCAAATGTTGAACCACGGAAGGTGAGGGATACAGACATTGTATACTTTCCGATGTCATAAACGGCGTAGTTGCCTGCGTTATCTGTGACGCGGACATCTAAGTCGTATTCACCCGAACGCGTCGGCAGGAAGTCGATTGACCAGCGGCTCCACGGTTCTTCTTGCGCGTTGCTGTCATCGACCGCTGGGACCGGGGCAATCGGTTGATCGTCTGGACCGGTCCCTACGATTTCGACAAGCCAGACACCGGATGCCTGAACAGGAATTTCGCCTTCACCGATGCGCTGTGTGCCCGCCGGGTCGGTGGCTGTGCCTTCTAACGGCAGTGGTTCATCGGTTAGTTCGGTTTCACCACCATCACTGGTTACAGTAGCGGTAGGTTCACCTGTTTCATAGAGAAATTCTGTTGTGATGGAATCGGTTGGAGCGAATCCGAGGAGTTCGGAGTCGTTTCCAATACTGGTAACTTCGACTTGATAGTTTCCTCGAAGGGTCAATCCATCTGATTTAAAAACGATCGTGTCTACGCCGTTTTGCTGCGTGTTGCCAGAAAGTTCCGATCCGTCCGGACGCCTCACAGTAATTTTTGATTGTGCAAGATTGACCCCCAAGCCTGTATCAAAGATATTTGCTTGTATGACCACACCACCGGTTGTAGAGACTGCGGTCGGATAATTGTCCGTGTTAATGTCAACAAGCAATGGAGCATCGTTAATAAGTAATGTGCCAGCATCAATCATTGGCGGACTGGTATCGTAGATAAAGACCCTTTCATAAGGCTCATCATCGTTTCCTGCGCGGTCCTTGGGGTTAACGGTAATTCGGTACTCGCCATCTGCGGAACCGTTGTCTGCGAGGGGTGCCGTGAGGCGGAAAGTGAGGTTACCTTGTCCATCGTCGTCAACTCGCCCTGAAATTTTGGATGCGTTTGGTGATAATCGCTCAAAAGTTAACCATTTTTCGTCGAGATTTTCCCAATCAATACCAGATGTATTATCGGTGAGGTTGACGCGAATCTCTGTCAGTGAATTATTAACCCCGGGTTGTGCAACGACAAGATTGATTACATCATCGCTTTCAATTTCTGGTGCTTGTGTGTCATATATGAACGTCAATCGTTGCGTTTCACCGTTGCGCCCGGAAGCACTGATTGGCGTAAACTCAATCGTATAGCGGCCGTCCTCGGAACCGTCAGTCGCGAGGGGTCGAACCAGATTATAAATTAACTTGCCAGATGCCCGCTGTTGTTGGCCAGCAACAACTTGATCCCCCGGATTTAAGAGGCGAAGTGTTGATAGATGATTTTCATCATCTGTTTCGAGTTCCACTTCTATCTGCTCAATTTCTTCATTCGTGAAGGCCTCGTCTACTGGTGCTGTAACCGGTTCCGTTGAAACGATTGTAGGCAAACGCCTTGACAATAGGAAATTCCGTTCAAATCGGGTTGCTTGTCCGTTTCCGGCGCGGTCAACAGCTTGAACACGGATAGTGTATCGTCCATCCTCAACGAGTTGATTCGTGCTAAGCGTTAAGGTTGTTGTGCCGTTACTGACAATTTCACCTGATATTTGGAGTCCACTCGGGTTAACCAGTGTTATCGTAGTCCTTGTCCAGTCGATACCACTACCACCCGCATCATTGAGCGTTACCTGTACCTGTGTGACATCTTCGGTGAGAAGTGAACCATCAGCGGGGACTGTACTAACAAGCGTCGGTGCTTGCGTATCATAGACGATGCTATGTTCAACTGTGAAGGCATTGCCAGCTTTATCTCCTAACTCAATAACAATGGTGTATTCACCATCCATACTACCGTCAAGAGGTAAAGGCTGGTCAAGCGTAAAAAAGAGTTGGTTATTCGTATCATTAGTGAGCTGCGCAGGGACTAAATTGCCATTTGCATCCCGGAGGCTCACTTTCTGATCCGATAACTCAATATCTGCAGGACCGACATCTACAACTGTAAAGTGGAACTGCGTTAAACTCTGACTGATATAGGAGACCGGTTGACTTAAATCTATCGGGTCAGCAGCGATTATCTCTGGTTCTTGCGTATCATAAATGAATTCGCGATAAACGGTGTTTCCCTCGCGTCCGGCTTTATCAACAGGTGTAACATATACACTATATCGTCCATCGGTAGTGCCATCAGTCGTGAGTGTTATCGGTTTCCAAACGAGCAGGTCTACGCCATTAGAACTGATTTGACCGGGAACAACTAAATCCTCCATGTCTGCTACCGTAATATCCGATCCGTCACTGCCGAAGGATAATCCTGTCCCTGTTGGGTCTTCAAGTACCGCGCCTATAATCATGTTGCTTGCATTGGCGTAAACAACATCGCCGCCAGCTACTGTCTCGGCGTCGCCTATAACAACAGAACTGACACTCGGCAACGGTATATCGAGAATGAAAGTGTAATTAATAGGTGCAGTGGCGACATTACCAGCGATATCTTGTGGTGTGACAGAGAGGACATACGTAGCAAGTTGATTTAATTCCGGAAAACTGGCAGTTATCTGAGATGTACCGTCATCTTGCAATGTAAGCGGGATGTCCACTACTTCAGAGGTAGCAGCGACACCGGAACTCACGAGCGTAACCACTGTATTGACAAAATCAACTCTCGTTGCTTCGCCAAACTTAATCGTAATGCTGCTGATGGGTTCCAAAACCTCGGCAGTTCCTTGCGGAACAAGTTCTATCGGTGGTTCGGTATTTACCGTGACAGCAGAAAGTTGTGGCACTTGAGAATCATAGATCAAGAGGTGTTCCGAATTCGAGGTATTACCGGCTCTGTCAATGAGGGATAACCTGACTGTATACGTACCATCAACGCTTCCATCTCGAGCGAACGGGAGCGAGAGGGTCAAGTAGAGTTGATTTGTTAACTCGTCGGATGTCAACGTTGCCGGGACGACATTTCCAGAACCGTCTATTAACTCAATGGATTGTGCTTCCAGAAGCAGGTCCGCCGGTCCGACATCTTCAACAGTAAACGAAAACTGGTTCAAGCCGTCGCTGATGTAAGACACCGGTTGGCTCAACACTATGGGAGAAGACGCAGTGATACGCGGGTTTTCTGTATCGTAAATGAACTGTCGATAAACGACATCGCCTTGCCGACCCGCTTTATCAACAGGTGTAACTGCCACAGTGTACCGACCATCAGCACTGCCATCAGTCGGGAGCGATATAGGTTGCCATGTTAACCGGTTCTCGCCATCTGTGTGAGTTTGACCGGGAACAATTGTCCCTGAGGGTCCCGTCACAACAATGCTTGAACCACCATCCCCTAAAGCGAGTCCGGTGCCAGTCCCGTCGAGCAAAGTGGCGACTATTGTGGCATCACTGCCGTTGAGGAAAACAACATCCCCAATTTGTCCGCCCAATTCGACAATACTGACACTCGGCAAGACGAAATCAAGGCGAAAAGCGTATTGTACAGCCCCTTGGGCAACATTGCCTGCTATATCTTGCGGTGTGACAGACAGTGTGTACAATCCAGCTTGGGTGAGTGCGACAAAACGCGCGGTCAGTTGCGTAAGTCCATCAGCTGAGACGTTGATCGGAATCGGTTGTTCATCGGGACCGACTAAACTGACGACGGTATTCGCGAAATCAACTCGTGTTGCTTCCTCAAATTGAAGCGTAACACTGCTGATAGATTCCGCAACTTCGGTAATTTGCTGTGGAACGAGTTCTACTGGTGTCTCAGTATTTATCAAGACCGAGGAGACACGAGGTACTTGAGAATCGTAAACGAAACTCTGTGCCGACTCCAACATATTTCCTGATTGGTCAACAAGCGAGACCTTGACGACGTATTCACCATCCGCGCTCCCATCCTGTGCAAGCGGAGCATCAAGCGTGAGATACAGTTGACTGTTTATCTCGTCAAATGTGGATATCGCATCGACGGGCACGCCTTGGGCATCAAGAATTTCTATCGTCTGTTCCGATAGTTCTAAACCTGCGGGGCCTACGTCTTCAACAGTAAACTGAAATTGCGTAAGAGATCCACCAATATAGGTAACGGGTTGCGTCAATGACATTGGTGTAGCAGCGGTGATACGTGGTTCCTGTGTATCGTAAACGAACTGCCGATAGACAGCATCGCCTTGCCTCCCGGCTTTATCTTTGGGTGTAACAACGACGGTGTAGCGTCCATCGGCACTGCCATCAATGGGGAGCACTGTGGGTGTCCACGTTAATTGATCTGTTCCATTAGATGTGGTAATGCCGGGTGCGGGTAGCCCTGATTCAGTAGTGACAGCGATCGTTGAACCGCCATCATCCAAGTCTAACCCTGCCCCACTCAAATCAGCGAAAGTCGCGACGATATTGGTTGCCTCGCCGTTGACGTAGACGATAGTGCCGAGTTTATCGCCAATGAGAACCGAAGTGACTGTGGGTAAAGGGACACCGACGCGGAATCTGTAAACAAACGGTGCAGCACTCTGATTTCCAGCCAAATCCTGCGGTGTAATCGCGAGAATATATTCACCACGCTGGGTTAATACTTGGAAATCAAGGGTCAAGACATTTCCACCGTCATCAGAACGGTTAACAGCGATGTTCTCACCAGCCGGATTGGTCAGCGTAACACCGGTATTGATGAAGTCAATCCCCATCGCGTCCTGAAATTGGAGTGTAATACTGCTAATAGATTCTGGAACCTCAACAACCTCTTGTGGGAAAAGTTCTAATGGTGATTCCGTGTTTACCGAAACCGATGAAATACGAGGCACTTGAGAATCGTAAACGAAGACCTGCTCCGAATCCAAAACATTTCCGGATCTATCAACAAGCGGCAATTGCACGGTATATTCGCCATCGGCACTTCCATCTTGTGCAAGCGGCGCGTCGAGTGTGAGATACAATTGACTGTTTAGTTCATCAAATGTCAGCGTGGCACTGACAGAGGCACCTTGGGCATCAAGGAGTTCTATTGTCTGTTCGTCTAACGCTAAACCTGCGGGTCCGACATCTTCAACGGTGAATTGAAGTTGTGTGAGAGAACCGTTGATATAGGTAACGGGTTGAATCAATGAGACCGGCGTAGCGGCAGTGATGCGTGGTGCCTGTGTATCGTAAACGAATTGACGAAAAATAACATCACCTTGCCTCCCGGCTTTGTCTTTCGGTGTGACGGTGACGGTATAACGACCATCAGCACTGCCATCAGTCGGGAGCACTGTGGGTGTCCACGTTAATTGATCTGTCCCATTGGATGTGGTAATGCCGGGTGCGGGTAGCCCTGATTCAGTAGTGACGGCGATCGTTGAACCGCCATCATCCAAGTCTAACCCTGCCCCACTCAAATCAGCGAAAGTGGCAACTATGTTAGTGGCATCGCCGTTAAGGTAAACGATAGTGCCGAGTTTATCGCCAATGAGAACCGAAGTGACTGTAGGCAAAGGCACGTCAACCCGCAGCCGGTAAACAAGCGGGGCGGCACTTTGGTTCCCAGCGAGGTCCTGGGGCGTAACAGAGAGTACATACTCACCGCGCTGCGTTAATGCTGGAAAATCAAGGGTCAAGACATTGGCACCGTCATCCAACCGGTTAACAGATATACTTTCGCCAGAGGGATTGGTGAACGTAACACCTGTATTGGCGAAGTCAATACCACTAACGAGATCTTCTTGCGCGTTCTCAAAGGTTACAATGATTTGTGAAAAACCTTCAGCAACGATTGTTGTGCTACCCGTGGCAAGTTCGGGTTTGGAATCGGTTGCGACCTGTACGCTTTCGATCGCGGGAAATTGTGTGTCTAAAAGGAGTTGAAATTGTTGTGTTAAACGTTGTCCAATAAAATCGACGAAGGTTGCGGTTACAGTGTATTCACCATCTGCACTGCCGTCGCGTGGAAGAGGCGTTTCTATGTTCCAAGTTAACAGGTTATTTACTTCATTACGTTCAAGTTCAGTCGATGTGATAAGAGCCCCTTGGGCATTTCTGACAGTTAGTGTCGAGGCATTGGGATCAATACCGGCACCGATGTATCCACTGAGTTCAGCGACAACCGTAGTCAAATTATTGACAGTTGTAGTTTCTGGCATTGTCAATCGAATCTCAGGTTGGCTTTGACTGACGAGATAGAATTCGCGGCGAACGGTAACCCCGACGTTACCGGCTAAGTCCATCGGGGAGATTTCAATTATGTAGGTACCATCATCTGAACCATCTAAGGCAATCGGTTTTGCGAGCGTCAAGGTCGCTGCATCTGTGCCGTTACTCGTCAGATTCACAGGTACATCTACAGCGTTTCCGTCAACACTGCGAGTCAATCGGAAGGTACTCTGAATGAAATCTATACCGCTGGTTGCTTCATCAAGTACGATCTCAACTTGCGATAGTTCTGAGACGGTCTCATTGGCAGCCGGTGCCGTAGAAACGAGTGCGGGGAGTTGCGTATCGTAGACAAATTGGTATCTGTACGTTTCTGTATTACCGAGGATGTCTGTAGCTTGAACGTTGAGTACATAGTGTCCATCTTGGGTTCCGTCTCGGCTTGTCAGTGGCGTTTCTAAGACGTAAGCTAATTGATCGCGATCCTTTGCCAGAATAACGCGTCCGGGGAGTGTGTTGAGTCCATCACCAGCATCCTTCGTGCCGAAAGTAACACGTGTATCTCCATCCAAATCAACACCAACACCTGCATCATCAAACGTTGCGACAATCTGTGAAAGCGGCTGCGCGTGGTAAATGGTATCCTGATTAAGCGTGAAGGGAGATTCTTCTGTAGGACCTAAGGTGACCAACGGTGGAAGGTTATCAAAGATAAAAGGTATTTGTAAAGCCCCTGTCCGGTTCCCGGCTTTGTCCACTCCATCAATTTCAATTGTATACGTACCATCCATAAGGCCATCCCGCGCCAAGAGCGGCGATAGGAAGAGCCAACGGATTTTATTAGCAGTTGGTTGTGTCTGCTGTCCCAATACAGTACCATTGGGTCCGGTGAGTCGAATTGTGGAGTCGAAAAGGCTGAGGCCATTTTTAATATTATCACTGAGCGTTGCCTCAACAAAATTTGTCCATGTGCTAACGCCGCTACCGGGGGTCAACTTGCCGTTTGAAGTAGCGACTTCTGTCAAATTCGGTGCGATGTTATCAAAGGTGAAATTCAACGTTTTTTCGGCGAGGTTTCCAGCTCTATCAGCAACAGCTATTGAAATAGTATATTCGCCGTTTTCGGATGCTGTATCCAAGCGGTTGCCGAAGGACAATGTCAATGATTGACCCTCCTGGCTGAGGGATCCTTTTATAGTCGTATCATCTTGTGCCTCCACCATTAGAGCCGTGTCCACGTCGGTAAAATCAATCGGTGTACCCCCTAAATCGTCTGCCGTCATTTTAATCGATTGAATAGGGGCATTGATAAAAACACCATTAACAATGGTCAGGTTCTCATTAGCAACAACACGAGATATTACAGGTGCTTGCGTATCAATAGTAATCGGGTTGGTTTTATCCGATTGCGTAGAATTTCCACCTTTGTCAACTACCTTAATTCTTAGTTTGTACTGTCCATCTGGAAAAATTCTGAAATTTCTGTCTGCGCCATCCCAAAAGAATGTATGTTCTCCAGCAGTTTCCTCAAGCCGCTCAGGTCGCCCAAACTGAGTTTCGCTATCATTAACGACGCGAAAAAATTCCAATTCACTCTCTGTGACATCTTCATCTACACTATAATAGACAGTAACGGCATCAAGGAATCTGTCTCCATTTGGCGAGAATTCGGTGAGATCGGTGCCAATTGAAATCTCCGGGGCAGTTCTGTCTAAGGTTACTGTTGCCTCGTCTGAAAATGATGCCTCAGCATCAGGAGCCGCACCGTTTTCACGAATTTCCACACGAATTGTATAGGTGCCCTCTGAAAGATTACCGCCATTCCAAGCCTCAACGACAGTTTTTGTTTGATTTTCCTCTATAGTACCGGGACTACCAATTTGAACCTCGTCATGACCATCTACTTTGAGGATATAATCATACGGACCGAGGTCACTCGGATCATCTGATAATGAGATAGTAATACGCAACCTCTGGTTATCACCATTGAAAATCGTATCATCTCCCTCGGTATCAACAACAGACAGTGTTACAGAAGACACCGCCGATACATCGGTAGAAATCATTAAAGCTGTGAAACAGACAAAAATCTGAAAAAAGAGAAAATTCACCCATCGCGAACGGATTGGTGATTTGGGGGTTGGATTGTTTCCGAGTTTGTGTTGGTTTCGATTTTTGTGTGCCGGTTTATAAGCAACACCGTACATATTCTTAATTTTTTGCACTCGTTTCTCCCTGCTTTTCGCGAGTCCGAAAGATTGCAAAGATTCGGTGCTTCGCGTTGATTCACATATTTTCCGGGCAGGTTCGGACCTTATCCCGGTATCGGCACCTCCACGCTTCAACATATCAAGCGGTGTCCGGCAAACGCTTTTTGCACGTTAGACATGCCTCTGGCGTTGAATGGAGTGTGTCGAGAACTGCGTCGTATCTATTACTGCTTCTGACTTGTTTTTTCATTTCAAGTCTAAACGTTAGACAATATACACTTATGTCATAAGACGCGTTTTAAGGATAAAAAGGTTGCAATATTTTTACATATTCTTTAAAACTTTATGGTCTTGCGGGACAGGTGTATGAAATCCCCTTTAATCTTTGTTAGACGCAAAAGATTCAATTAGGTTGATAAAAATTACAGAAAAACACAAGGCATGTGATACTGCTACAGTGCGCGGTGGTAAACCGCGCCTGCAGCTTATAGAACTAAGACTTAACCGATGTCTCCATTAGCAACCATCGTCAGCAAAGCCGAATCATCTACTGTGAGGGGTAAATTAATCTTTGCCCGCCGCCGGCTCGACTCATACGTCGCAAAAATAAGTTCCGCCCCCTGCAGTGCTTTACGTCCGCTGAGTTCCGGCTCACGTCCAGTCTTAACACTGTCAATAAGGTCAAGAACAGAGAAAACTGTGTCATCGCCTTTCGGGATGTCGCTTAAATCAGGCGTTTCCCAACCGTCAGACTCCGCGCGTAGCAGGCGGACCGGCGCGCCACCACCGACATCAATAATACCTTCAGTGCCGATGAGACGATTCGAGAACCCTTGTGAAGAGGCACCACCGGTTGTCAATAAACCCTCGACACCGTTTTTCCAGCGGAACCAGGATAGACCGCTTGTCTCAACTTGCGTCCCGAAGACGAGTTTCTCTTCTGCTACATCTATTTGACCGATTACCCAGTCAACAGGTTCGTCGTTATTATAAAAAAGGAACATATCAAACCAATGTGTTCCCCAGTCAAGCAGATTTGAACATGAACCCTCAAGGCGGCGCAATTCACCGATTGCCCCTTCATTTGCCAGTTGTTTTGCCTTAATGAATTGTGCGCCAAAACGGCGTTGGTGGCAGAACGTTATCACCACGTCGTTATCCACACACGCCTGATAGAGTGCTTTGGCATCGCCCCATGTCGGTGCCATCGGTTTCTCAGAATGGATGGCTTTAATGCCGCTGTTGGCAGCAGCGATAACCATATCCCTATGGAGCGCAATCCACGTGCAGACGCTGACAAAATCGAGCGATTCTTTAGCCAGCATCTCTTCATAACTTTCGTAGGTATTGGGCACCTCAAACTGTTCCGCGAAAGCGTTCCTCGCGTCTTCAATCGGATCGGAACACGCCACGATCTCAACATCTGGAGATGCTTGATACCCGCGTGCATGGGCGCGCCCACGTCCACCACAACCGATGATACCTGCTTTAAAAGCTGCCATAGTAAATTTTCCTTTCCGCGCGACTCGGAGATCGCGCCTACAATTTGTTTAATAGGACTTACGCATTTCCGCTTAAAGTCCCTGATAAGGAGGATTCAGGGGGTTTAAAGGACGAAAAACACCGCTTTTTGCGTTTAAATGTCCGATATTTGCGCAATGTACGTAAGTCCTATTTAAGTGAATTGACTCAAAAGCGCGTCGTCAAAATAAATACCGTCAGCGAGATGGGTATCCCGTTGACGGTAAGCTCGCTCACCAGGGATCAGAATTTCCGTAACCCCTGATTCCGTTCGATTTTCCTTGACACATGCGATGAGCCTATCAACTTCTGTTTTGAATTGCGCCAACGGCACAAAGCTTGTCGGATCTATCACAATAATAAGTAGACCGTAATTGGTGCCGGGCGGCGGAATTGTCGCGGCGTTGACCAAGACCCCCGCTAGGATTTGCGTTACGAGTGCAAGTCCAAACCCTTTATGACCACCAAACGGACGGACACTCCCCTTCAATGCTGCATCAGCATTGGTTGTCGACTTACCCGTTGTATCAAATGCAAGTCCTTCAGGGATTGCGATACCATCTCGCATAGCGACGAGCAGATCGCCATTAGTGATCGCAGCGGTAGACATATCAAATAGGAGTGGTACTGTATTAGATGGGATTCCGACAGCGATCGGATTTGTTCCTAAGAGAGCCTCCGTGCCACCTTCGGGTGTAATGCGGGGCAGACAATCCGCAAAAAGCAATCCAACGACATCCGCTTTTCGCGCCATATCAACATAATATCCCGCCATGCCACAGTGTGATGTATTGTAAACGCCAACGATGCTCGCGCCGTTGCGCCTCGCGCGTTCAATTGCAAGTTCCATTGCCCGATAGGCAACAAGATAGCCGGGTTGGTTACCACCATCCATCCGGACGCAGAGTCCCTCTTCCTTGTCAACCTGAATGTCAGTTCTTTCGGCCTGCGCATAACGGTTCTTAATTCCAGTTAAGCGAATAAAGCCATGTGTTTTTCGCCCGCGGAGTTCGGCTTCCAATAGAATATCGGCGATAATCGCGGCATCGGTTTCGGACATCTCACTTTTTATTAAAAAGGTTTCCGCGAGTTCTCGCGCATCAGCAACGGAAATATGCACGTTGTCGCTCCATTTCTTTGGTCCGGCAATTTAATTCAAGTTTTTTGACTTTATGGGACAGGCAGTACGCCGTTAATACCGTTAGGGTGGACACGGCCAATGGATGCCACGCTGTCCCGAGAATCCCGGACCAACAGATGGACTATACGTCTGATCAGGTAGCCCAACGCGTGTGTCACCCTGAACCCAGTTTAGATCTGTTCCGTAGAATTCATCTTTTGATCTTTTTTTAACTTAAGTCTTTGTATTCTGTTATATCTTGAGGACTTAGGCAATTCCTTTGTAGGTGTGGTTTTGCGGCGTACGCGCCCAAATGCGATCTACATTCCTAAATGCACCTACCGCGTGGTAATAGGTGTAATTCCGTGATTTTTTGTAAGTCCTATTATTATTTGTTGAACTCACGTACATAAAAAACGCCCCAATGTCAATGGTTAATCGGCGGATCGGGGCGTTTTATTTTTTAATAGTTATCAGTTTTCAAGAAAAAAGTCGTCAGTTGTCAGTTATCAGTGGTCAGTTACAAGAACTCTCTTAACTGAAAACTGATAACCGATAACTGATAACTATTCTTACTGATAACTCATTTACTTCAGGATAACCATCCGTCGCGTCGCAGCAAAGTCTGCAGTCTGGAGTGTGTAGAAGTAGA